>NZ_JBBKTX010000021.1:0-90950 GCF_044962685.1 Oceanobacter antarcticus | reverse complement strand
GAAAATCCAATCTAAATCGTGCTCAAGAATAAAACTGTTAACATTCACGTAAATGAATCTTCGACGAGTTCTTACTTCTTGATAATCTTGACTTCAGATCATCTCAGTAAGCACCCACACGAATTACTTAATGCTTAATTTTTTAAAGAGCTGTTCGACTGTTTCGTCGAAGCGGGCTGTGCATATTACAGCATCAAATCCCATTGTCAAGCGGTTTTTTTATTTCGCCTTAAAGTGATCCAGAGGATTCAACTTCAAAACAAACCGCCTTCACCATCCAGACCAGAGGTCTAAATCGTGTGGCGCATTCTACAGCGCCAGACTCTGTTGTCAATCGTTATTTTCAAAAATTTCTTTAAAAACAACTACTTACAACCGGAAGTGAACACATCTTTCTGATCACTTCCTGAATCGAGGTGGCGAATAATACGCTGATAACTCAGAATGTCAACACCTTTGATTCGTTTTCTTTTCGAGGCTGTCAGATCAAACGAGATGACGTCACTCTTAAAGATCGAAACAGCGAGCATAAAATCATGAAGCTTGTTCCGTTCCCCGCCGCATCAGCAGTGGGGAGGCGCGCATTATAGGGACGTCAACTTTGCCGTCAACTGTTTTTTTCACTTTAATGACAGAGTCCGTATAATGCCTGCTATTCAGCCTGGCATAAGCCAGGCTATCGCCTTGTTAACGGGTGCAGCGAACGGCTGACCCATACCAGTGGAGCGCGCATGTCCGAGAAAGCAGTTGTCATCTATTCAGGCGGTATGGATTCCTTCACCATTCTTCACCGTGCCCACCGAGACGGTTACGAACTATTTCCTCTCACCTTTAACTATGGGCAGAAACACAGCAAGGAGATTCGTTACGCGGCTTCTGTTTGTCAGTCACTTGGCTTGCCACATCGTGTGATAGACATCACTGCCATTAATCAATTACTGCAATCCTCATCGTTGACATCTGATCTGGATATTCCGGAAGGTCATTACGAAGCTGACAACATGAAGTCTACCGTTGTGCCTAACCGCAATATGATTCTATTGTCACTGGCGATCGGGTATGCCGTTGATATCGGGGCCAACAAGGTGTTTTACGGCGCTCACAGTGGCGATCACGCCATCTATCCTGACTGTCGACCGGAGTTTGTTCACGCAATGAATGACGTCGCCAGGATTGCCAATTACGAGCCGGTAGAAATTGTGACCCCGTACCTGGATAGCGACAAAATCGGAATTTTAAAAGATGGGTTGACAATGGGGTTGGATTATAGCCTGACCTGGACCTGCTACAACGGTAGAGAGAAGGCGTGTGGCAAGTGTGGTTCTTGCGTAGAACGCCTGGAAGCCTTTGCACTTAATGGTATTTCAGACCCGCTTGCGTACGAAACAGGCCCTGCTCTATGACAACAGTGACGACAGATAAGATATACCGGGTAAAAGAAGCGTTTTATACCCTTCAGGGGGAGGGTACCCATGCGGGTCGGCCAGCAGTTTTTTGTCGTTTCAGTAAATGTAATTTATGGAATGGCAAGGAGGATGGCAGAGCAGCCGCCACTTGCCAATTTTGCGACACGGATTTTGTCGGCACGGATGGCCAGAATGGCGGCCGCTACTCAAAAGATGAACTCTGTTCGCTGCTACGAGATCTTTGGCCCAACTCGGACGTTTCTCCTTTTATAGTATGCACAGGTGGGGAACCTGCACTGCAGCTGGATGGCACATTGGTAGAAGCAATGCACAAGCGGGGGTTCGAGATTGCGATTGAAACCAACGGCACACTCCCCCTCCCGGAAGGCATCGACTGGATATGCCTGAGCCCGAAAGAAAACTCCGATGTTATTCTGCAACAATGTCACGAACTCAAGCTGGTTTATCCCCAGCCTGGTGCCATGCCTGACCAATTCAGACACATCGAAGCAACACATCGCTACTTGCAACCCATGGATATGACGGCTATTCGGCAATCCCCGGCACGAGAACATATCCCGTTGTTTACGCCACAAGACACCGATCCGGTACAGGCGGCCGTGCACTACTGCCTGGCAAACCCTGAGTGGAAACTGAGTGTGCAGACCCACAAATGGATCGGCATAGACTGACAGCTGACGACACCTCGCGGCGATTGGACGATTGATAATAGTGTGGAATGTGGAATCTGTTGTTCACTGAGTACCAGCCTGTGTCACAACCGATTCACCCCATTGATTCAACGGCTATGGCCAAACAAGCGCCACCTTGCCTTGTAGCTGACCTTGTTCATATCGACGATGCACAGCAGCCAGATTGGTAGCCATTACACGCTCTGGCTCCGGTACATCAATAACCCCCTGTTCTACCCAGGATGTAAATTGAGCCAGGTCTTCGCCCAACGCTTCCCGCCCCTTACCAGTAAGCAACGGTAGGGCCTTGAACACGGCATGCAACGTCAGGGATTTGGCATGGGCCATTGACAAATCATGAGCACCACGAGCATTAATAGTGGCCACTTCTCCCCATACAGCAACGGCATTCAATGCAGAACCCAGACTTTCTCCACCACAGGTATCAACAACAAAGTCAAAACTCCTTCCTGCGGCGACAAGGTTTGCCACTTCATGGTGAGCCAGCGCTTCGACCCCCATCTTTCGCAATGTCTCTAAACGTTCTGAGCTACCCGCTGTTGCTGTTACCTTTATGCCACGGTGTAATGCCAGTTGCAGCACCATCCGGCCAACACCGCCAAGCCCGCCCAGAATAAGCAGCCGACTTTTGGGCTGAGGGCGCAAGCGTTGCAGCACCTCCATCGCAGTCAAAGACACCACTGGCAAGCAAGCCGTTGCTTCGTTTGTCAGGTTAGCAGGCGCCGGGGCCACCAATCGGGCATCAGCGAGCACATACTCACACACCGTGCCCATGGTTCCCCGTACACCACCCGTCATGCCGTAGACGCGGTCACCAACAGCAAACGCATCCACACCCTCGCCAATGGCAACGACCTCTCCACACAAATCACAGCCAATGGTACCGGACTCGGTTGCCACCGGTGCCAGTCCGGAGCGTACTTTGGTATCGAGTGGATTGAAGCCAGCCGCCAATACCTTGAGCAGCAACTCCCCCTTGTCAGGCTCAGCTAACGTTATCGAGCGTAAGGTCAGCACGTCCGGATCGCCGTATTGGGTAAAAACCATCGCTTTGGCATTTATCATCAGGACTCTGTTCCTATTCCGTCATCCAAATGGTGAACCAGAGGATGCGTATTGGTTTCAGCTGCGGCAATTTGTCGGATCACTGTATCGATCAAATGTTCGCTGCCACCGTTTGAGTGAAAGCTGGCATAAACGGTTCTTGGAATGACCGGGGCATCCTGGACAAGAAACAACTCTTGCTGATCAAGAGCCCCCGCAATCAATCCCCAGGGTAGGTAGGCTGCACCGCCTCTCGACAGGATACAGTCAAGTGCAATCCTCCCGGTATTGGTTTGCAACGCTGGCGTACTCGTCAATTTCAGCTGTCGATTGTGCTGCGCTTGAAAAGCTGTTCCCCAATCCACTAGCACGTATCCATGGTCAAGCGCTTCACTGATCGTCATATCCGACACCGACGAACACAGGTACAGGGGCAAATGCGCCACTTCCAATGTCGTCAGTTCATCCACTTTCGGTGCATCAAACAGAAATGCCAGATCCAGAGTACGCTCCAGTATCTGGCGAATCAGATTACCGCTACTATGAGCAACAGCAGTCAGCGACAAGCCATCAACCCGATCCAGCAACCCCGCCATCTGCTGTTGCAAAAAACCGTCCCAGAGGTTGGGAGTGGCACCCACAGCCATTTGCTGGCTTTGGCCCTCCTCCGCAGCGACTTCCTGGCGTATTTTCTGTTCAAGACGCACCGTACTTTCCGCCAGAGGCATCAGTTTTTCACCAGCCGTCGTTAACTGAATATTGTTGCGCTGCCGCGAAAACAACTCGACACCCAGCAACCCTTCCAGCTGACGCACACGAAAACTGACCGCAGACTGGGTCAAATAAAGATTTTCTGCCGCCCGACCAAAATGACGGGTACGGGAGACTTCCATAAAAGTTTTAAGCAGTTCAGTATCCATTTGACCAATTTATATGTTCGTTACGATAAGTATTTTTTGTTTTACCGCACAAAGTGCCCTGACCATACTCCGCCGAAACAGCATTGGCGTCCAGCCAGCACGATAGATGTCGTCCACAGGGGAACCAAGTCATGAGTTTTGCCAGCCCTAAAAAATACTTTGATGATCGCAACTTTCCGCGTGGTTTTCATCGTTCCGGTGACTTTACCCGCGCCCAGGCGAATATTCTTGAAACCCTCGGCGTCACGTTAAAAGCCCTGCATGAAGGCATACAAGAGCCAGCCGACGAAGTCGAAACACATTTTGTTGCGGTCTGTCATGGAACTGAAGCAGCCACGACCGATATTGAGAAATCCTGGTGTTTATACCTGTCAGCATTACGCCGTAAACAGGTGTACTTTACTGCATCCTCTGCCGCAGTGACTGACGGCGTCAATGAAACCATCGACACCGATGACTAAGCCGGCACTGGGCTACCTCGAAGTCCTGTCTCTTCCTGACTTTGGTATTCTATGTCACGCCAAGGTCGACACGGGCGCATGCTCCAGCAGTCTGCATGCGGAACATATCAATGTCTTCCAGCGTGACGACCAGGACTGGGTACGCTTTCATGTGTTGTTCAGTCGTGAAAAAATGCGCATTGACCAAATATGTGAAGCGCAGGTACTGGCCCGCAGACGCATTGCCAGCTCAAACGGCTCACGCAGCTATCGCTATGTTATCAGTACACAGGTTAATATCGCGGGTCAGCAGTGGCCTATCGAACTCAGCCTTACCCACAGAGGCAGCATGAAGTATCCAATGCTCTTGGGCAGAGAAGCCATTAGCGGCCGCTTCGTCGTTGACGTTGAACACACCTATTTGAGCAAATAAACACCATGAAAATCGCGATTCTTTCGCGCAATCCAAAACTCTACTCGACACGACGCCTGGTAGAAGCTGGGGAGCAGCGAGGTCACGAAGTGACCGTATTCGATACTCTGCACTGCTATATGAATATCAATAGCGTAGAGCCGTCGATCCATTATCAGGGTAACGAGCTCAAGGACTATGACGCTGTAATACCGCGTATTGGTGCATCCATTACATTCTATGGCACCGCCGTGCTGCGCCAGTTTGAAATGATGGGCGTGTATCCGCTGAATGAATCCGTCGCCATCAGCCGCTCAAGAGACAAACTCAGATCCATGCAGTTAATGTCACGCAAAGGCATTGGCCTGCCAGTGACGGGATTCGCTCACAGCCCGGATGACATTCCAGATCTGATTTCAATGGTTGGTGGCGCACCACTGGTCATCAAGCTATTGGAAGGTACTCAGGGCATTGGTGTTGTACTGGCAGAAACCCGCAAAGCCGCAGAAAGCGTCATCGAAGCCTTTATGGGGCTGAAAGCCAATATCATGGTACAAGAATTTATCAAGGAAGCTGGCGGTGCAGACATCCGCTGTTTTGTAGTTGGCGACCGGGTCGTAGCGGCCATGAAACGCCAGGCAGCCGAAGGTGAATTTCGCTCCAATCTTCATCGAGGCGGCTCAGCCAGCCTGATCAAGATCACCCCTGACGAACGTGCAACAGCTGTTCGCGCTGCCCGTACCATGGGATTAAATGTGGCAGGTGTCGATATTTTACGGTCGAACCACGGCCCTGTCGTTATGGAAGTCAACTCCTCACCGGGTATTCAAGGAATTGAAGAGGCGACTGGCATTGATGTTGCCAGCAAAATCATGCTGTTTATCGAAAAAAATGCCCGGATTAATCACACCCGTACCCGCGGACAAGGCTAACCGGCTGCAGCCAGAGGCCCCAGACTAGTGGCGGCCTCGGCTCACAGACCATATTGACTCAGACACAGGCGTAAATAATCCGCCTGTTCCTGACCAACCAGTTCCAGAGTCACGATCTGCTCGCGACATTCAGCCTGAATTTGACGACGATAATCAACGTCACTGCCCGTCTCAGAATCACTGGCAAGTGCACGACGATCAACAGTATCAGTGTTTGCCTCCACACTCTCCAAAGACGCTGTTTCTTCCGCACTATTAGCCTCGCTGTCATCATCAACGCCAAACGCTGATACAGCCACACTGAAACAAGTCAACATTCCTACTAATACATAGCGTATAGAACAACCGCCAGCATGCATGCGGCATCTTATCGGCGTGTGTTTTTTCAAACGAGTGTACTCCCGGTGCAGACTATAGGAACCATCTAAAAACGCAGCAAACGATGAAAAAACAAGGTGAACAATCAACAAAAGCGCAGTTCATCAGTGACACAATGAATACCGTGTGTTGATTTCTAACGCCGTAATTTCAGCGCCGTAATTTGATAGATATGGCTCTAAATGGCGTATCTGGAGGAGACTGTAGGCAGGAACGCAGTACGCGACCAACAAATTAATTTTATCTTCAGCATATAAGATACTGCATCAACAAATGGCATCAATAGCATGATCAGGCATGATCCATTCTAGCCGCTGACACCAGCCGAACTCTGGTCATTCATCATTTTTATCAATGCAGAACCCCGTCGCATTCCGATTAATATGCTAGCCATTATGCCCATCAAAAACCGTTTACTTCAGACAAAGGCTTTCGTATAGTCGATAACTTACCGGGCAGCCAAGGCTGCCTTTTTGCGTTTTGAGGAACCCGTCCTGTATGACTGCGATCATGAACACCTATGGCCGCCTGCCCGTTACTTTTACCTCAGGTAAAGGGAGTTGGCTGACAGATACCGATGGAAAGACCTACTTGGATGCCTTGTGCGGTATTGCCGTATGCGGACTAGGTCATGCCCACCCGGCTATCAGCAACACACTGACTGAACAAGCTGGCCGCCTGATACACACGTCCAACCTCTACGGTATCGAGCGACAACAGGCACTGGCTGATGCGCTGGTGCGTATTTCCGGCATGAACAATGTGTTCTTCTCCAATTCTGGTGCAGAAGCCAACGAAGCAGCCATCAAGATTGCCCGTAAATACGGTCATCAGCGCGGTATTCATGAACCTGTCATTATCGTGATGAGCAAAGCATTTCACGGTCGAACGCTGGCGACCTTGACAGCCACTGGTAATGCCAAGGCGCAAGAAGGTTTTGGCCCGCTATTAAGCGGTTTTATCCGTGTCCCGTACAATGATCTGGATACCCTGACCAAAGTCGCTGGCGTCAATGCCAGTAATGTCGTGGCGGTAATGCTCGAAACCGTGCAAGGAGAAGGCGGCCTGGCAACCGCCAGCCTCGAATACCTGCAAGGAGTCCGGGCACTCTGCGACCAGCACAAATGGTTGATGATGGTCGATGAAGTCCAAACCGGTAACGGACGTACAGGCAGCTATTTTTCATACCAACAACTTGGTTTTGTGCCCGACGTCGTCACAACCGCCAAAGGTCTGGGCAATGGAATTCCGATCGGTGCCTGTCTGGCTCGCGGTGCAGCGGCCGAAGTACTGCAGCCTGGCAGCCATGGCAGCACCTATGGCGGCAATCCGCTTTGCAGCGCCGTTGCCCTGTCGGTAGTAGAAACCATTGAAGCTGACAATCTCTGTGCCAACGCACGGGAAATGGGTGAATACCTGGCCACCGGGTTCCGCCAACGCCTGCAAAACAACCCTCATCTTATTGATATTCGCGGTCGAGGCCTGATGATGGGACTGGTGATGGATCGGGATTGCTCCGAGCTGATGGCCAGAGGTCTGGAATACGGCATCCTGCTGAATGTCACTGCAGGCAACGTCATCCGACTATTGCCAGCATTGAACCTCCACAAGGATGATGCCGACAAGATCATCGACATCGTGTGCAACCTGATTGATTCGCTAGATTGATCGATACAACGAAGGAACTGCTGTGAGACATTTTTTAACGCTGATGGATCTGACTTCAGAGGAGCTGAGCCAGGTATTACAACGGGCGATAGAACTCAAGGCCATGCAACATCGCCATGACGTCTATGAACCCTTCAAAAACCAGGTATTGGGGATGATTTTTGAAAAATCCTCCACTCGTACACGAGTGTCCTTTGAAGCCGGCATGACACAACTCGGTGGTGCCGCTATTTTTCTGTCGCCACGAGATACCCAACTGGGCCGCGGTGAGCCCATCGAAGACAGTGCACGGGTACTGTCTCGTATGGTTGATATCATCATGATTCGCACCTTTGATCATGCCGATATTGAGCTGTTCGCCAAACACTCAGCAGTACCGGTTATCAACGCCTTAACGGATGATTACCATCCGTGTCAGCTGCTGGCCGACATGCAGACCTTTATCGAACACCGAGGCTCTATCAAAGGCAAAACTGTCACCTGGATCGGCGATGGCAACAATATGTGTCAGTCCTACATTAACGCAGCGGTTCAGTTCGGCTTCCACCTCAACATCGCTGTACCGGCAGGATTTGAACCCAACGCTGAGTTACTGGCCAGTTGTGCTGACCAGGTCACCCTGATGGCATCACCGGAAGAAGCAGTCAGAAACTCACATCTGATTGTTACCGATGTCTGGGCCTCCATGGGCCAGGAAGAAGAACAAGCAGAACGGCTGCGTAAATTCAGACATTATCAGGTGACTGAAGCCCTGCTGGATCAAGCAGCCGACGACGTACTGTTTATGCATTGCCTGCCTGCTCACCGGGGTGAAGAGATCAGCACTACGCTGATGGACGACCCGCGTGCCGTGGTCTGGGACGAGGCTGAAAACCGCCTGCATGCACAAAAAGCCCTGATAGAATTCCTGCTCAATCAGACACAGAAATAGCGTCAGTCAAACGCGGTTAATCCCTGCGAGACAACCTGGTTGCGGCCTTGCTTCCGGGCCTCGACAACCAGAGCATCGGTGCGATGTAACAAGGCATCCACCGATTCCGACGGCTGGTACTGAACAACCCCGGCAGAAATGGTTATCGAGATCATCCCCTCTGCCATTGGCTGTTCAGCAATTCGTTTGCGAATCCGCTCAACCACCTGCTCACCCGCAATTAACTGGGCTCCAGACAACATCAAAGCAAACTTATCCCTGCCGAAACAGGCCACCTCATCCACCTCACGTACGATCACAAGCATCAGTTGGGCCACATCTGCCAACATCTGTTCAACCCGGAACTCACCAAATTCAGTGCAAACTTCATCAAAATGATCGATTTCAACCAGCGCAACCACAAACGGACCGCCATCCCGGCGAGACATGGCACGTTTGTCCATCAGCGTTTTAACAAAGTGCCGGCGATTGATCAGCCCCGTCGTTTCATCCCGGGTCGACAGCTCTTCAATTCTGGCGAGCGCTAAGCGCAACTCACGGTTCTTGCGGCCTAAAGCATCCCTCAATAATACAAATTCACGTCCCACTATCCCGAACGACATCACTGCCAAGGTAAAGGCGATCCCCAACAACAGTTCACGCACTGATTCAAATGGCCCGGCAGCGCTATATTGCAGCGTCAGCACAGCCCCTGAATAACAACCGACAATCAGCAAGCAAATTCCCATCAGCGCACGCCATCCCAGCCCCAGAATGCCAAAAGGAAGCATCGCCAAATAAGCCATCATCATCATCTGATGCACCGACGGGACGATCACAATCGCCAAGGTGACAAACATGATCGACCACACCAGATAGGGTAATGTCAGGCCGGAATCTCGGAAACTCTGGCTACGTCCGCTCCAGAACCAGTAACTGATTAAAATCAGCCCACACCAGAACGCTATGGCCAGTTCTATCATCCAGGCAGTGTCCCCGAACAACATCCCGCCAAAGCCATATAACAGCGTAAACAACAAGGCACCAACCAGTGCCAACGCATGACGTCGATAGATATCCCGATACAAATGATTCACCTGATAAACCCTTATCCTGCAAGAAAACTGACGCAAAAAGCTGATGTCATGTTGTTTGTCAATCACCGGCAGAAGTACCTGCAGAAGAGATTGTCCGGGTCAGTCAGAGCCATTCAGCAGACAGCATGACCAACACCTGGGTCACCAACACCGTATAGAACACCGTATTCCACCTCAATAATGACATACCCTACGACTGGCAGATGGATCAAGTGAACAGAATACTGCCAAAGTCAAAACCAAGTATTTCACGTAACCACCAGAATCAGCTACCGGTATACAAGCCAATTACCGAAGCAAAAATTGCCTGTCCGAAGACGCTTGATCCGGCTAACGTACAATGGCTACAGATCCCGACCAAGACAAGCCAGCGGTATTACAACGTGGACATTACGCTATCGGCCAGTTTTGTGGTGCAGAAAAAATCATGCTGTGCTTCCAGAATTCTACTTGAGTTAATATCATGCCATTACTCAATAAAATGAATAAAATTCAAAATTATGCTGGAAATCAAACATCTCAGAACACTCATAGCGCTACGTGATGGCGGTACTCTTGTCGAAGCCGCCAAACGGCTGTACCTGACACAGTCGGCGCTGTCCCACCAGCTCAAGGATCTGGAAGACAAGCTGGGAGTCAGACTTTTTGTGCGTAAATCCAAGCCGTTACGTTTCACTCGTGCCGGGCTGGAAATGCTGCAGATGGCTGATCAGATACTACCCCAGTTACGTCAGTGTGAACTGGCCTTAAAAAAACTGGCGGGTGGCGAAACCGGTCGCTTGCACATGGTCATTGAATGCCACAGCTGCTTTGAATGGCTGATGCCAGCGATTAACCGTTTTCGAGATCACTGGCCGGATGTGGAAATAGACCTGACCACCAGCTTCCATTTTGATCCCTTACCTGCGCTTACCCGAGGAGACATTGACCTTGTCATTACCTCCGACCCGGAGCCTGACAGCCGTATTCACTATCGTCCGCTATTCCGCTATCAATCCCTGCTGGCGGTCTCCAATCAGCACCCATTGTCAGGTCAGGCCCAGGCCTCAGCCACCGATCTGGCGTCAGAAACCCTGATTCACTACCCGGTTGAACGGAAACGCCTGGATATTTATCAACACTTTCTGCTGCCTGCGGGGATAGAACCAAGTGCCAATCGCCAGACCGAACTGACACTGATGATGATTCAGCTGGTCGCCAGTGGGCGCGGCGTTGCCTGCTTGCCGAACTGGGCATTACAGCCGTACCTGGATGCTAAACTGATCAGCGCCTTGCCGTTGGGGAAAGGCATCTGGCCAACCCTGTATGCTGCAATCCGGGCTGATCAGCAAGACGACAGCTACATCAAGGACTTCCTGAGTCTCTCTATCGATACCTGCTTTGAACACCTGCAAGGTATTGAGCCCATACGCACGTTAAAATAACAATCAAATAACAACAGCGGAGCCAGTAACGCCAGCTTGCTAGTCTATATGGTAACGCGGCCAGACCAGACTGAACCTGGCGCCACCCAGTTGCTCACTGCGACCCACAATGGCACGTCCACCGTGCCAGTATGCAATACGTCGAACAATGGACAACCCCAAGCCATAACCACCGGAACTGCGAGTACGACTGTCATCTAAGCGAGCAAATGCAACAAACACCCTCGACCACTGCTCTTCGGGAATACCAGGGCCATCGTCCTCCACATCAATCCGACAGGTGTCCACCGCCACACTGCAACTCACCTGAACACGGGAACTGGCATAACGACAGGCATTACCAACCAGATTCTGTACCGCCCGATGGATATACCTTGGCTCTACCTCTGCCAAACTATCGTGCAATCGTTCACTTTCCAGAAACCGCACCTCTATCTGCCCTGCGGGCCGGGCTTCTGCCGCCACTTGGCGAGCGATATCGGTCAACTCCACTTCCTGGAATTCGAGCAAGGGCCCGCCCTCTTCCAGGCGGGCATAAGTCAGGATTTCATCAATCAGCTGATCCAGCTCCTGAATATCCGCATCCATTCCCCGGATCTGTTTTTTCAGATACGGGTTCTCAACTTCGTCTTCAATGATTTGCAAGCCAAAGCGCAACCGGGCAACTGGTGTCCTCAACTCATGGGATACCGCACGCAACATCTCCCGCTGAATCCCGATCAAGCGCTGAATATGTTCTGCCATCTTGTTAAAAGAGTTACCCAGACGATTGACTGGATCCATGCCGGTCACCGCGATACGTGCAGACAGATACCCCTGTGCCAGACGGCCAGTCACCTGATCCAGATCTCGCAAACCGGATTCCATCGTCGTAACCAACCAGAAGACCACCAGCGCAAACACTAAAACAGCAATCAAGCCGAGGACAACCCAGGCGTGATAAGGCGTCTCCTGGGGAGCCGTAAACGGGCCAATCAGTAAATGGTGATAATCCCCCAATGGCACATCGACCAGCCGGGCTGCAACGGGATATATCGGTGCGGTGCGCATGATGGTAAGCCGTACCGGAACAGCCAGCTGCACGGCCAGCCATTCCGCATAGACGTCACCATCCATCCCCGACACCAGAAAATGATGCCGAACCAACTCGGCAAAATGTGTCCAGGCCAGCTCTGCATTGGCATTAAAATAAAAAGTAGCAACGCTGTTTGAGACAGTGAGGGGATCGGCATCAACAGCGAACAAATCCTCTGCACCACTACTCTCGACAGCCTCCAGCAAGCTAAGCCGCAAACTGGAATTATCAAGGGAGGCGACCACTTGGCCTTGGGACAAACGATAACGCTGATGGCTGTTCAGCCGCGCCAGATCAGACTGATCAAGCCAAGCCTGCTCCAGCGTCTGGCGAAAACGTATCCCAGACTCGCCAGCGTTCAAGACCTGCAGCGCGCGGCCAAGATCCCGCTCCCAGTATTCATGGTAACGAATATGATGAATAAGATTCAGCGACAGAAAACAGAAAACAGAAATGCCGACAATAGCCAGTATCAGCGCGCCATACACCCGCAGGAAAATGCCACTCATCGATAACCTGCCAACCGCTCACAGTACTGTGAACCCTGATTATCCAGTTTATTTCTGAATCTGCACCGCTTCGAGACGATACCGCACGCGTGTCGAATAGGATGCCGCAGGGACGCCATTGCCAGCAATGGCAACCCCATTACAGCTCCTTCACAAACAGATACCCCTTACTGCGCACCGTTTTGATACGACGGGGATTCATCGGATCATCACCCACCTTGGGACGAATACGAGATACTCTTACGTCAATCGAACGATCCTGACCATCGTATTCGATACCGCGTAACTGATGGAAAATTTCCTCTCGCGTCAACACTCGCCCGGCACTGTTACACAACAGCCAGAGCAGATCGAACTCGGCACTGGTCAAATCAATACTGCGCCCTTCGAGCCAGGCTTCCCGCATGGCGCTGTCAACCACCAGATTACCGAACGTCAGACGATTTTCTTGGTTGGACTCTTCACTGACCACCTCCACCACATCACGAACCCGGCGTAACAAGGCCCGGATTCTGGCCAGTAACACTCGCGGCCGTACCGGTTTGGCGACGTAATCATCGGCCCCCATTTCCAGACCCAGCACCTGATCCAGATCCTCGGTCCGGGCTGTCAGCATCAGAATCGGCCCACGGTAGTGAGGGCGTACCAGCCGACAAACGGCCAGGCCATCTTCACCCGGCAGCATCAAATCAAGCACCACCAGATCCGGCTGTTCCGTCTTGATCCGATCAATCGCCCGAGCACCATCACCTTCGATAGCCACACTCAGGCCATTACTTTCCAGATAATCCTTGGTCAGGGCAGCCAGTCGTTCGTCATCTTCAACAATCAGGATGCGCCAGTTTTCATCCGAGTCATGTGCCATTTCTACGTTTGCCATCCAATCAGCTCTCCAGCACCAGGGTTATGCCCGAAAACGCGTTGTTCATCCCAAATCCGATTGGCAGGCGGTTATCCGGGTAACCCGGCCGGACACAATCAGACGACTGTTTACTTTTTATGCACTTCTGAATCCTGTGACAGAAGTTGTTGTTCTAACCATAGACTGAAGCCTCCACAAATGCACAAAAACTTACCTGAGCACTCGTGGCAACGGGCATTTTAACCATCATCCAGCAACATACCAGCAACAATGCGGCCTTCAGGCCAGTCCGCTGAAGCCAAGAGGCAAGGCACTGACATTCACCCACATCTCATACACACCTTATCCACATCTTGACATACAGCCGTTGTCCGCTCTGACAAGTGGCCACACAACATATGGGGTTGAATCCCCCGCCAAGGCCCATTATCTTGTGCCGTTTCCAACCAAACCTGTGGAACACGCTGTATTACCATGCACCTTCAATCGCCCCATTCCTCAGGCCAGCTTGATGCTAATATCAGGCACACAATGTACGTTCAACACGAACAAGCCAGAAATCAGCTGCAACCCGGAAAACAGGGCTAATTGCAAACATTCATGGCTAATATTGAAACAAGCACACATCAGGATTCCCTCCTTTGACCCATACTTGCTTGCATCCGGTTAGACAGGATCAGATGAGTAACGACAACTGGCAAAGGTTGGTGACTTTCAAGCATGGACGTGATCAGAATACCTTCGAGTACAGGCACAATTAACATGAATAGCGCTCTCAAAGTCAGTAAACGCGACGGTCGTCAAGAACCGCTGGATCTCGATAAGATTCACAAGGTCGTCACCTGGGCTGCGGAGGGACTGAATAACGTCTCCGTATCCGAAGTTGAGCTTCGTGCCCATCTGCAATTTTTTGATGGCATTCAGACCTCTGAAATACACGAGACCCTGATCAAGGCAGCTGCGGATCTGATTTCCGATCAAGCACCGGACTATCAGTACCTGGCTGCACGACTGAATATTTTTCACTTGCGCAAAAAAGCTTTTGGTCAGTATGAACCACCGGCATTACTGGATCATGTACGTAAACTGGTCGACCAAAAACGCTACGACAGCCACCTGCTGGAAGACTACAGCGAAGCTGACTATGCCGAAATGGAGACATTCCTCGACCACAGCCGCGACCTCAATTTCAGCTATGCTGCCGTCAAACAGCTGGAAGGCAAATACCTGGTGCAGAATCGCGTTACTGGCGAGGTATTTGAAAGTGCCCAGTTCCTGTACTTGCTGATTGCCGCCTGCCTGTTCAGCGGCTATGAAAAGGATCGTCGACTCGACTTCATCAAACGCTTCTACGATGCCGTTTCGACCTTCAAATTGTCGTTACCAACCCCCATTATGGCTGGTGTCCGAACCCCCACGCGCCAATTCAGCTCATGCGTGCTGATTGAAGCCGGTGACAGCCTCGATTCCATCAATGCCACCGCCAGCGCCATCATAAAATACGTATCCCAGCGTGCCGGCATTGGCATTAACGGTGGTCGCATCCGTGCCCTGGGCAGCCCGATCCGCGGTGGCGAAGCCTTCCACACCGGTTGTATCCCGTTTTACAAACACTTCCAGACGGCCGTTAAATCCTGTTCCCAGGGTGGCGTTCGTGGTGGTGCAGCCACCCTGTTCTACCCGATCTGGCATTACGAAGTCGAATCCCTGCTGGTATTGAAGAACAACCGAGGGGTAGAAGAAAACCGGGTACGTCATATCGACTACGGCGTGCAGATTAACAAGCTGATGTACGAACGCCTGATAAAAAATGGCAACATCACCCTGTTCTCGCCATCGGATGCTCCCGGCCTGTACGATGCCTTCTTTGAAGATCAGGAACGCTTCGAGCAGCTGTACAACAAGTACGAGCAAGACGACAGCATTCGCAAGAAAACCATCAAGGCCGTCGACCTGTTCTCCAGCATGCTGCAGGAACGCGCCAGTACTGGCCGCATTTACATCCAGAACGTTGACCACTGCAACACCCACAGTCCATTTAATCCGAAAAAAGCACCGGTACGTCAGTCCAACCTCTGTCTGGAAATTGCCCTGCCGACCAAACCGTTAATGGACGTCAACGACGAAAACGGCGAAATCGCCCTTTGTACGCTGGCGGCTTTTAACCTCGGTATACTGAAAAACCTGGATGAACTGGAAGAACTGTCTGATCTGATTGTTCGAGCCCTCGACAGCCTGCTCAGCTACCAGGATTATCCGGTGCCCGCCGCCGAAAGAGGCAGCCTGGGACGTCGTACCCTGGGTGTCGGCGTCATCAACTATGCCTACTATCTGGCAAAAAACGGTGTCCGTTATTCCGACGGCTCCGCCAATGGCCTGACTCACAAAACCTTTGAAGCCATTCAGTACTGGCTGCTGCGCGCTTCTGTCAGGCTGGCGCAAGAGCAAGGTGCCTGTCCGCTGTTTGAAGACACCACCTATGCCCAGGGTATTCTGCCAATCGACAGCTATAAGCAGGATATCGATACCTTCTGTGACGAACCGCTGCACTACGACTGGGAAGCCCTGCGAGCCGATATCAAGGAACATGGCTTGCGTAACTCGACCCTCACCGCCCTGATGCCCTCGGAGACCTCCTCCCAGATCAGCAACGCGACGAACGGCATCGAGCCACCACGAGGCTATATCAGTGTCAAACAGAGCAAGGATGGTATTCTCAAACAGGTGGTGCCTGAGTACGAAACCCTGAAAGGAGCCTACGAACTGCTGTGGCAAATTCCCAGCAACCAGGGCTACCTGCAATTGGTTGGTATCATGCAGAAATTTGTCGACCAATCGATTTCCGCCAACACCAACTATGACCCGGCACGCTTCAGCGGTAACAAGGTTCCCATGCAACAACTGATGCGCGATCTACTGATGGCCTATAAATTTGGCGTCAAAACCCTGTACTATCACAACACCCGTGACGGTATGGAAGATCCTCAGAAAGACGCGATCCAGGAAGACGACGACTGCGCTGGCGGAGCCTGCAAAATCTAGTACGACGCTATCGTACTTTCTGCCGATACACTTTCTACCCATGTACAAGGCCGCTACAATCGATCACCGATTGATGGTAGCGGCAGTAGCCCGCCGTGCAGGGATCGGCATGCGGGTCATTCCAACCCGAAGAATGACAACGGCCGTATACGGCCAGGCGAGACGATACTGGCTATGGCCTACACCACCTTCAACCGCAACGAATTTGATACCTTCAAACAGCCCATGTTTTTTGGCGAACACGTCAACGTTGCCCGCTACGACCAACAAAAACACAAGATTTTTGAAAACCTGATCGAAAAACAGCTGTCATTTTTCTGGCGTCCAGAAGAAGTGGATCTGACCAACGATCGCAAGGATTTTCTCGACCTGCCGGAACACGAAAAACATATTTTCATCAGCAACCTGAAATATCAGACCTTGCTGGACTCGGTTCAGGGGCGCTCCCCAAACGTGGCTTTTTTGCCCGTGGTATCACTGCCGGAGCTGGAAACCTGGATCGAAACCTGGTCGTTCAGCGAAACCATTCACAGTCGCTCCTACACCCATATCGTCCGTAATATCGTCCCCAACCCGGCTGCTATTTTTGACGACATCACCCGTAATGAGCACATCACCCGCCGCGCCATTTCTGTCACCCGCTACTACGACAGTTTTATTGAGCTGAGTAACTACTACCAGCAACTGGGCGAAGGCAGTCACACCATCAACGGCCAAATCGTTGAGGTCAACATGCACGAACTCAAGCGCCGCCTGTATCTGACGCTGGTTTCCGTCAACGTGCTGGAAGCCATCCGTTTTTACGTCAGCTTCGCCTGTTCATTTGCCTTTGCCGAACGTGCCAAGATGGAAGGCAATGCCAAAATCATCAAACTGATTGCCCGTGATGAAGCGCTGCACCTCACCGGCACCCAGCATATGCTACAGATTATTGCCCGTGGCCAGGATGATCCTGCCTTTGCTGGCATCGCCGAAGAGTGCAAGCCCGATGTGATCCGTATTTTTGCCGAGGCAGCACAACAGGAAAAAGAATGGGCCGAATATCTGTTCAAGGACGGCTCCATGATTGGCCTGAACAAGGATATTCTGTGCCAGTACGTTGAATACATCACCAACCAGCGTATTGCAGCCCTGGGATTTGACCGTATCTTTGACGCCCGCTCCAACCCACTGCCCTGGATCAACTCCTGGCTCAACAGCGACAACGTCCAGGTTGCCCCGCAGGAATCTGAAATCAGCTCCTATCTGGTTGGTGCCCTCGACAGCGAAGTAGACACCAACGACCTCGGCGACTTTGATCTTTGATGAGTCGTACAGATCTACGCCAGAGGCATGCCTCTGGCGCTCCCTCCAGCCAGCCACAACCTGCGCCAGCAGAAGACAACTTTGCGCTTGATGGCAATATTGAACAGCACCCCCCATTCGAACTCGAAGCACCGGTAGCCGAACCTGACAGCCACGAGCAACAGGCCGAGCTGTACTTGCCTGAAAGCGATCCGGAACAGCCGGAGCAAACGCCGCAGCTGGAATTGGAAGGTATGGCACCGCCGGTCTTTGCCGTTGCTCTGAGTGACGGCCGTCAGGCCCGTTTTCAATACGCCAGCAATCTACTGGAATCACTTGAAGCCCAACAGATTGATGTCCATTTCCAATGCCGGGAAGGCTATTGTGGCAGCTGTCGTGCCCGCTTGATCAATGGCGAAGTGCATTACTCCAGTGACCCGATGGCTTGGCTGAATGACGGCGAAATTCTGCTATGTTGCTGCATTCCACGCAGCAACGTCACCATCCAGCTGTAATACCCAGCAGCAACGAACCCAACGAGCATAAGGAGAGCACTATGAGCAGCGCACTTGTCTTACCGGAAGCAGGCACCCAGGCTCCAGCATTCACCACCCTGAATCAGCGTGGTGAAACCGTGTCACTCAGTGATTACCAGGGCAAGACCCTGATTCTCTATTTCTATCCCAAAGCCATGACACCAGGCTGTACCACCCAGGCCTGCGGACTGCGTGACAGCCAGGCTGAACTGGCTGCACACAACGCCGTCGCTGTCGGCATCAGCCCGGATGCCCCCGCTCGATTACAAAAGTTTATTGATCGGGATCAGCTCAACTTTGATCTGCTATCCGATGAAGATCACCAGATTGCTGAAGCCTACGGCGTGTGGGGACTCAAGAAATTCATGGGCAAGGAATACCTGGGAATTAATCGGATCACTTTTATTATCGGTGAAGATGGCCTGATCCAGCAGGTGATGCCCAAGGTGAAAACCAAAACTCACCACGACGACGTCATTGCGTTACTGGCAAGCCGCCCGTAAGACACACGCATTCGTTCGCACCTGTCCTGCTGTTCGATTGAACCGCAGGACAGGCGCGAAGGCATCTGAAAAATCGCAGTACATCTATCTCGAGTACATCTATCTCGAGTATTACGAAAATAAAAAACAAGGCAATCTTCGCACCGCAGTCATCCAACCAAACAGGTGATCATCCCCTGTCAGACAAACTGCAGCTGCCCACGCACCTTGTAACAACTGCTGCTATTACAATAGATATAAATCAGCCGACTCTTGTCTAAGGTTTCAATCAGATACAAATCAGTAAACTCCGGAGAGTATTCCATCTGCGTAGCATCAAGAATGCGACTGGCAAACCAATGCTCGTGGGGACTGGCAGGTACTACCTGCAGCGCGCCCGATCCCAAAACCAGATAAATCAGTATGGCCAACATGGTGCCTCCTGTCCCCTTGACGGGGTTGGTCGGGTAGTAACTCATCCCTGTCGACTTCACTTTCCTGTGAATGTGCATGCCTGCGGTTCCGCTCCCCTGTTGTATTGATCAGTATCACTGGCAGCATACTGACGACATCAATTCGATTGCAATTGCCTTTTTAATTAATGGGCACGCCCTTTCAATGTCACCAACAGCTCTGCTTCCGCACGAGCCATACCACAATGATCCATTAGCTCTCCGGCACTGGCACCCAGGCTCACCAACCGAGCCGCCTGCTGATAAGAGGCTTCATCTCCGGGCGTAAACAGATTACGTTGTTCGGCCTCACCCAACCGTTGGGTCAAGTGACGGATTTTTTTGCCCATGCCCACCACGCTCTGATTCATGGCTTGCTGATTCTGTTGTAACAGTACCAGCTCGCTGTTCTGTGTGGCGCAACGTTTTTCCAGCCGAACCAGCACAGAACGCACGCGGGCAAGCGCAACCAGCCCGATCACCAGCGCAACAACGGCAGCCAACAACCCGACTTGTTCAAACGAGATAGGCAACATGATGACGTCCTTCAGGCCTTACAGGCCCTGTAACTCTGACCATTCTTCATCGGTCATCAACTTTTCCAGATCGACCAGGATCAGCAGCTCTTCATTTTTATGGCAAACACCCTGAATAAACTTGGCGCTCTCCTCATTTCCCACAGACGGGGTCGTTTCTATTTCTGACTGGCGTAAATACACCACCTCGGCGACCGCATCGACCAGAATCCCGACCACCTGATTTTCCGCTTCGATAATCACAATACGAGTCTGATCCGTGGTATCAGCGCCCGGCAAAGAAAATCGCAAGCGGGTGTCGATAACTGTGACCACATTCCCGCGCAAATTAATAATACCCAGTACATAAGGCGGCGCACCCGGTACCGGGGCAATCTCGGTGTAGCGCAATACTTCCTGCACCTGCATCACATTGATGCCGTAACTCTCGTTCTCCAATCGAAAAGTGACCCACTGCAGTACGGGATCTTCTGCACTTTTATTTCCGGCAATCGCTGACATAAAAACATCCTCACAAAGAAAGGCCGCAGTCTGACGTAAACATGACGAACCGCTCTTAACTATAGATCAGAGCACAATGTGTACCAGTTGGAAGGAAAGAAATATTGTGACACTCACACAGCTGGAGAATTTGCGGGTTCAACGGACGTGAGCGCCCTCGTTGAGAGAACCTTTACGGCGACTGTTTTCCAATAATTGCAGCAGCCCGGGCACATCGATCAAGGCACACATTTCCTTGATTACCGTACCTGCCAGCCAACGGCGCTTGCTGGCCTCTCCGCGCCACTTGATGGCGTTGTTATCCAGTTTGACGGTATCGAGAATATCCTGACAGGCCAGAGCCCATGGGGATCGATCCAGCTGAATAAAATAATCGTAACCGTCGTCGGCCAGTCGAGTGCCACGCTCCGGCATGATCAGCTGGGCACTGTCGATGATGGTCAGCTTGAGATCATCCCCTTGCCACACCCCCAGCGACCAGCTGGCCTGGCCAAACAGAGGCGTCACACGCTCATTCACCTTGTGAACCCCACCCAGTAAAGGCAGGGGAATGGCCAGTTTTAATCCAGATACCGTAAATAGCAGACAGTCGACGCCGTTACCTGATTGCCAATTTAACGACGCCAGATCGGATTTTCCGTCAAGTTCATGACGATGTTCCGTGTCAGCAACTTCAGTGGATCGGCTTGGATTCAGGGTGACATTCGCTGGCTCCACGCTGACTGACTGAATGACATCATGTGGCACCACCATTGCCGGTACTGTGGCCAGGTCAGGGATTGTCAGTGCAGGCACTGCAACAGCCACTTCTTTCGCCACCGCAAGATCCGGCAAAGGCGGCGTCAATTCAGCCGGTGGATCGGCAAACCGTGGCAGACCGGCAGGCTGGGAAACATCGACGTTTTTGGCCGCGCCGGGCACCAATATTGCGTCGACAGCAATACTCATCTTGGCCGGTGCAAAGGGATCAGGAAGGACGCAGGGTTGCACCCCCCCCACCGTGTCACCGGAGTTATCAACAGCGGAAGCATCAGAAGCCGGGTCGGCAAATACATCATCCAGCCCCAGCAAATCATCCAGATAGTCCTGCAGTACACCATCAACCAGGTTTTGTCGTTTTTTAGTGGCCATTGACATCACCCGCACAAATCAAGCCTAAGCATCAACTGTCCGCAAGACTGCAGTACCTGCTGCTGTAAGCGGGTGCCACGCGGCAACTGGCGCAACAACGACAAGCTGTCCAGCAATTGCAGCGGCAGCCCTCGTGGACGACTGCCGCCACAAGGTTGTAACGGCACCAGTGCCATTCCCGGACGCAACGAGCTGCTATGGCACAGCAGACTGGCCGGCTTCACCTTATCGTGTGGCACTGATATGGCTTGCGCCAGCAAGCTATCCCAATCGGTTTCAACCGTTGCGCTGTCCGCCAGCAAGGTATCCAGATAACCCGACACCACACCATCAACACACAGACTCGTATCAACCATGGTTCGCCTTCTCAATCTCGTTATCCAGCAAGCTGAGTAAATGGCGATAGGCGCGAACTCCCCGGCTTTCGTCTTCCAGCTGATGAGGAAACAGACCCAGCTGACTGGCATCACGCAAGCGGGTATCCACCGGGATCGGCTCCGGTGACAGCTTGTCACGATAGATACGACGCATCTCTTTCAGCGTCGTCACCGAAGCCAGGGTACGACGGTCAAACAGTGTCGGCACAATCAGGTACGGCAATTCCCGCCGTTGTGAACGCATCACCATTTTTAAGGTGTGCACCATACGTTCCAGCCCTTTCAGCGCCAAATGTTCGGTCTGGGTCGGAACCACCAGCTGCTGGCAAGCCGCCAGGGCATTCACCATCAGCACTCCCAAAATCGGTGGCGTATCCAGTAAGGCATAGTCGTACTCATCCCATACCTGAGCCAGTGAGCGTGACAACACCAGACCCATGCCTTCCTGGCCACTGACCTGGCGCTCCAGCGTTGCCAACGAGGTCGCCGCAGGCAATAAATGCACATTCCGTAAACTCGTCGGTCGGATCACCTGGCCGATATAATCGCGATTTTTGCAATTATTGTTAAAAAACAATTGATACATACTGTGCTCAAGACTGTCAGGATCGAGTTTGAAATAGCTCGACAGTGAGCCGTGAGGATCCAGATCCACCAGCAATACCCGGTGGCCACGCTGACCAAGCAAGCCACCCAGCGTTACCACGCTGGTGGTTTTACCCACGCCACCTTTCTGATTTGCAATCGACCAGACTCGCACTCTGATTACCTCAGGTTAACGGCAGCGCGGAAACACTTTGCCGCTGGTTGCCAATTCGTCGTTTCAGGATGCCGCACAGATGTCGACCAACCTGCAAAGCAAGATGCAATCAAACCAGCTCGGTGGCCAACTTGAGCCCGACATCCTTGAGCGCAACCACATCATCCACATAGCCAGCCTTGGTAACCGCCATCGGCATGCCATAAATCACACTGCTGGCCTCGTCCTGGGCCCAGATATGGCCACCGCTTGCTTTCATCAGCCGTGCACCTTCTCTGCCGTCTGCGCCCATACCAGTGAGCACAACACCGAGAGCACTGGCACCAAAATGCTTGGCTGCTGATGCAAAGGCAATATCCACACTAGGGCGATAATTCACTCGTTCATCACTTTCGCGAATGCGGATAGCCGCTTGCCCGCGGCTTTCAACCATCAGCTGCATCCCGCCCGGTGCAACGTAAACGTGACCGGGAACAATCCGATCACCATCCTTTGCCTCCTTGACGTTGAGGGAACTGATGCTGTTAAGGCGTTCGGCAAATGCCTGAGTAAACGATGCCGGCATGTGCTGAATAATAATCACCGGTTTACGAAAGTTGGCCGGCAAACTTTTGAACAATGTCTGCAATGCCGCAGGACCGCCGGTAGAAGTACCGATCAGTACCAGCTCCACTCCCTTCAACTGTTTAGGAGCAGACTCCCGGACTGCTGGCGCAAGTGCCTGATCCCGGTCAGCCCGGACGGTACCGGATGCCACGGTTACCGCAGGAGCAACTGTCACGAGCGGCGCTGACGTAACCGGCACTTCCGCTACCGCCTTGCTGGTTGTCACTGACGGCTCGGCCATCTTGTCCTGTCGACCCATACGGCAGGCAGACACCGCGACAATTTTTTCGGTCAATTGCCGCCGCATGTCCGCTGTGCCTTTGGCCACCGCATCAAAATTTTTCGGCAGATAATCCAGGGCACCCGCATCCAGGGCATCCAGAGTGACCCTGGCACCCTCAAAGGTCAGAGACGAAAACATCAACACCGGCACCGGCCGCCGTATCATGATATTACGCAGCGAGGTAATGCCATCCATCACTGGCATCTCGTAATCCATGGTAATTACATCGGGCTTGAGGGAATCATTCAGCTCAATAGCCTCACGACCGTTAGAAGCGTCGCCAATAACCGTCATGCGCGGATCAGCATTTATAATGTCGGCAACCCTGCGGCGAAAAAAGCCGGAGTCATCTACCACCAGCACACGAATGGCCATAGTCGTGAAGTCCCATTAGCCCGGCAATGCCGGGTTTCTGCAAAAGAGAATGTGGCGATCAAGCCGCCGAAGAATGACGTGCAGCGTAACGATTCAGCATGCTGGGTATATCCAGAATCAGAGCAATACGGCCATCACCAGTAATGGTGGCTCCAGCCATACCCGCCGTGCCTTGCAGCATTTTACCAAGCGGCTTGATCACCACCTCTTCTTGCCCAATCAACTGATCCACCACAAATCCGACGCTCTTGGT
The DNA here is from genome assembly GCF_044962685.1 of Oceanobacter antarcticus. Lineage (NCBI taxonomy): Bacteria > Pseudomonadati > Pseudomonadota > Gammaproteobacteria > Oceanospirillales > Oceanospirillaceae > Oceanobacter > Oceanobacter antarcticus. Next base: position 66,542 of record NZ_JBBKTX010000021.1, on the reverse strand, counting down.
GCCCACCGAGACCACCACCACATGTCCACTGGCATCTGCGCCAGAACTGGCCTCGCCACGAATCAGCCAACGCTTGAGATGAAACAGCGGAATCGGCCGGTTACGCACCACCACCACTTCCTGACCATCAACGATATTGGTCTGGGTCAGGTCGAGATGGAAAATTTCGTTGACGCTGACCAACGGGAAGGCGAACGCCTGGTTTTTCAGCATCACCATCAAGGTCGGCATAATCGCCAGCGTCAACGGCACTTTGATACGGATGGTTGTACCTGCTCCTGGCTTGGAATCAATACTGATAATGCCATTGAGCTGGGTAATCTTGGTTTTCACCACGTCCATGCCCACGCCACGGCCCGAGACATCGGATATTTCTTCCTTGGTCGAAAAACCCGGAGCAAAAATCAGGTTAAAACAATCCTGCTCCGTCAGCCGGTCAGCAGCATCCTGATCCATGACATTTTTTTCCACCGCCTTGCTGCGCAGTACTTCGGCGTCCATGCCCTTGCCGTCATCCTGAATCTGCAGCAGGATATGATCACCTTCCTGCTCCGCCGACAGAATCACCAGCCCGACGCGTGGTTTACCTGCCTGTTCCCGTTCTGCGGGTGTCTCGACACCATGGTCGACAGAATTCCGCACCAAGTGAACCAGCGGGTCTGCCAATGCTTCAACCAGGTTTTTATCCAGATCCGTGTCTTCGCCGCGCAATTCCAGATTAATTTCTTTTTTCAGTTGCCGGGCCAAATCACGCACCACACGAGGAAAACGACCAAACACTTTTTTGATCGGCTGCATCCGGGTTTTCATCACCGACGACTGTAAATCGCCCGTTACCACATCCAGATTAGCCACCGCCTTGGCCATGGATTCATCCTGGCTCTTCAGGCCCAGCCGTACCAGACGATTACGCACCAGCACCAGCTCGCCAACCATGTTCATAATATCGTCAAGGCGCTTGGTATCGACCCTGACGGTTGTTTCCGAGGACGAGTCTTTCTCCACTGCCTTGCGTCCGCTGTCGGCGGCTTTTGTCGCCGGTTTGACCGCAGCACTGATCGGCGTTGGCACAACGGCCTTGACCGGCTCAGGCTGGGCGACAGGGACCGCTGTTTCTGCAGCGCCAGACGCAGCCGGCGGTAGAGCAGGTGTTACTGCCGCCTCGCTGTCATCTGCACCAGCAAACGTGTGCTTGCCCTTGCCATGCAGACGATCGAGCAATTCTTCAAATTCAGAATCGGTAATCAGATCCGCAGACCGGGAAATATCCTCTGGCTCACTGCTTTCTGATGTTGTTTCCCGCTCGCAGGATGCGTCATCTGCTGGCGACACCGGAGTGCTGCTGTGCTTGCCCTTGCCATGAATCTGATCCAGCAGGGCTTCAAATTCATCTTCGGTAATTTCATCGCCACTCGTCGCCGAAACCGCCGGCAAGTCAAACAGGTCGTCGTCGTCAGCCGCTGGCTCTGACACAGATGAGGTTGGCGCTGGTGCTACTGGTGCAACGGCGTCACCATCCAGTGCCGTCAACAGCTGTTCAAATTCATCGTCGGTAATATCGTGGTCATCGACCAACCCAGCCGCAGGATTTGCTCCGCTGACAGTCACTGTTTCTGCGGCCTTGGTGTCGTTCACAGGCTCAGTAACACCACCCACAACTTCAGCATCCCCGGACTCGGGCTCCGCCAGCAAATGCAATTGGTGTATCAAGCCAGGATCGGCTGACTGCGGCGGGCGGCTGGCACGAACGTCATCAAACATTTCGTTCACGCAATCCAGCGCCTGCAGTACCACATCCATAAGATCGGCATTGACCCCACGCAGGCCATTACGCAGGGTATCGAACACGTTTTCTGCGGCATGACAGCAATCCACCAGCGGCGACAGCTGTAAAAACCCGGCTCCTCCTTTGACGGTATGAAAACCGCGAAAGATAGCATTGAGCAGATCCTTGTCATCCGGACGCTGCTCGAGATCGACCAACTGTTCGGATAACAGCTCGATAATCTCGCCAGCCTCTACCAGGAAATCCTGGAGGATCTCTTCATCAGCATCGAAGCTCATTCATCTGCCCCTTTAAAAACCCAAACTGGACAACAGGTCATCAACGTCATCCTGACTAGCGACCACACCATCCACCGTTTTATCAATCTGTGGGCCTTCAGCAGTAATTGCAGAGACCTCGTCTTGTTTAACCAATTCCAGATCTGCATGTGTAATACCCGTAATGGAATCGACCGTACCCGCCATCACCACCAGATTGACCAGCCGACTTTCCACATCCCGAACCAGCGTGGCCACTTTCTGAATTACCTGGCCGGTCAGATCCTGGAAATCCTGAGCCAGTAGAATTTCGGAGAGCTGATCTTTCAACTCGCCGGATTGCTGTTGACTGGTGGTCAAAAAAGCGTCGATATCCCGCGACAATACCCGGAATTCATCCGGCTTGAGTTCCTTGTTAAGAAATCGCTGCCATTGTTGCCCTAATGAACCGGCTCGATCCCGAATGGAAAGTGCCAACGGCATACCGGCATCCACCAGATCCATGGTGCGATTAGCCGACTTGTTGGTCATCTCGATCACGTACTCAAGTTTGTCGGTCGCACTTTCGATCTCTGACCCGGCACCCGGCGATTCAATATTGAGGTTTTTGATGGCTTCGTGCAGTGCTCTGGTGAGTCGACCAATTTCTTCATACAGGGTCTTATCCCGTACATCATTCAGCTGATTCACCAGGGACACCGCATGACTGACTTCGCCGCGCTCAATGCTTTCCACCATCGACTGCGCCAGGTTTTTCATTGCCAGGCTGGTCGACTGCGCCAGTGGTTGCGAATTGCTCTCGGACATGGGTAAACCCCGGAGTTAGCTTTCGACACGCTCAAAGATTTTTTCAATCTTTTCCTTGAGCACTGCAGCAGTAAATGGCTTCACGACGTAACCGTTCACACCAGCCTGAGCGGCCGCCACGATCTGCTCGCGCTTGGCTTCTGCGGTCACCATCAATACGGGCAAGCTTCGCAGTCGCTCGTCTGCCCTCACCTTTTTGAGCAGATCAATCCCCGTCATCCCAGGCATATTCCAGTCTGTTACCAGGAAATCGAAGTCACCTTGCTGCAACATCGGCAAGGCGGTTGATCCATCATCTGCTTCAGCAGTATTGGTGAAGCCCAGATCGCGCAGCAGATTTTTAACGATGCGTCTCATCGTGGAAAAATCGTCAACGATGAGGATTTTCATGTTCTTGTCCAAAACGACCTCCAATAGTCGACTTTTCTAACAAGCCGTTTCTGATGCCCATTGATACCCGTAGTACTCAAGGACTCTACTGCAAGTGTAGACCCAGTCTGACGGTTATCCAGCAAGCCTGGAGAGTTTCCTGTTGTCGCCATGGCCAACCACTAACAACCGCAATCCCTGCGGTTTCATGCTGTCGACAAGGGTATCGGCCAGACGGGGAATAACTGAATACAAGTGCTCTGTCGTAGCGCAGAAACAAGGGAAATTCAGCTTGCCCAGCCACCCAGTCGAGCCTTCAATCGATGGGCCGCCTGACTGTGAATCTGGCACACCCGGCTTTCACTCACTCCCAGTACGGCGCCTATTTCCTTGAGGTTGAGTTCTTCATCATAATAGAGCGATAACACCAGTTGCTCCCGCTCTGGCAGGCCACGAATGGCATCCGCCAGCTGCTGCTGAAAAGCCCCCCGTTCGATACTGTGGGATGGATCATCGTTGTTGGACAAGAGAGCATCGACGCCATCACTACCGTCGTTGTTTTCGAGCATTTCTTCATAGCTGAACAGTCGGCATCCAGCGCTGTCGCGCAGGATTGCGTGATAGTCGTCGGCACTCAGTCCCAGACGCTCAGCCACGTCACTGTCTTCCGCATCGCGGCCGGTTTCACCTTCTATTTGCTGGATCGCTTCACTGATCCGGCGGCTGTTGCGATGCACCGAACGTGGTGCCCAATCGCCCCGACGAATTTCATCCAGCATGGCACCCCGAATACGGATGCCTGCATAGGTTTCAAAGCTGGCGCCTTTGTCGCCATCGTATTTACGCGCCGCTTCCAACAAGCCAATCATGCCAGCCTGGATCAGATCGTTGACCTGCACCGAATCCGGTAGCCGTGCCATCATGTGGTGGGCGATACGCTTGACCAGAGTCGCGTGCTCATGCACACGCTCATCCACCTTGTGTTTTTCAACCTCGGTATAGGCGAGGCAACTGCTCCGATTCACAACTCACACTCCAACCTGTTGCTGCACCAGACGATCAACAAAAAACTCCAGATGACCCCGTGGTGTCGTTGGTAGTGGCCAGGCATCCACTTTTTTCGCCAGCGCCCGGAAGGCAATTGCCGCACGGGAACGGGGATAGGTTTCAATCACCGCTTTCTGACGCTGAACCGCACGCTTGACGGCGTCGTCCTGGGGAACCGCGCCGACATACTGCAAAGCCACGTCGAGGAAGCGATCCGTCACCTTGGTGAGTTTGGCAAATAGCGCATGGCCGTCTTGTGGGGTACGCACCATATTGGCGACGATACGAAAGCGGAACATGCCGTAATCCCGACTTAACAACTTGATCTGGGCGTAGGCGTCGGTAATCGAGGTGGGTTCGTCGGTCACTACCAGCAATACTTCCTGAGCCGCACACACAAAACTGAGCACGGTATCGGAGATGCCCGCTGCGGTATCAACGATCAAGACGTCGATATCGTCGCCCAGCTCACTGAAGGCCTGTATCAACCCGGCATGCTCCCTATTGTTCAGCTGCGACAGTTTCTGGGTGCCAGAGGCCGCCGGTACAATGCGAATACCGCCAGGGCCACGAACCATGATGTCACGCAGGTCACACTCCCCTGCCAGTACGTTTTCAATGGTGCGGGCGGAACTGATACCCAGCAGAATATCGATATTGGCCAATCCAAGGTCAGCGTCCAATACCACAACACGACGCCCCAGCTCTGCCAGTCCGATCGCCAGGTTGACGGAGACGTTACTTTTACCCACACCTCCCTTGCCACCGCTGACGGCAATGACTTGAACAGGATGATTTGCCATATTAATGAACTCCTTGTAGGGAACCGGTCTGGCGACGATTGGCCAGACTCATGGCCTCTGCCGCCTGCCAGCGGGTACGCGCCATACGCGCCATTTGCTCCGCCAGTCTGACTAACTTGCCAGCATCCGGATAATGCAGGTCATCGGGAATCTTCGGGCCATCCGCAATCATCACTAATGGCAACCGGGTCAGGGCTGCCACACTCATCGCAGGCCCAAGACTGAAACACTCGTCCAGTTTGGTAAAAATACAGCCCGCCAGTCCGGCCGGTTTAAAGTGTTCATAATTTTCCTGCAAGCAACGTCCCTGACTGGTCAACGGCAAGGTCAGCAAGCAGCGCATACGCGAACCACTGCCTTTACGGGTACAGGCCCGCTTCAACATCGCTAACTGTCCCTGAAACGATGGATCCTGACTCGCCAGACCAGCGGTATCGACCAGCACCAGGCGCTTCTTTTTCTTACCCGTCAGTGTTTCCAACGTCGCCGCCAAGTCTTCGCCTGGGGCCACGGTGTGTAATTCCACGCCTAAAATCCGGGCCACTGAACGCAACTGGTCATGCGCGGCAACGCGATAGCTGTCGATACTCACCAGTGCAACGGCATCAGCACCGTGCTGGATAACAAAGCGGGCGGCCAGTTTGCCAATGGTGGTGGTTTTTCCGGCACCTGTCGGACCCACAAGGGCAAAGACGCCCCCCTTGTCGAGGCTGCCCTGTTTGGCGACCGGCAAATCGACCGCCATCTGCCGCAGCACCTGCTTCCAGGCCCGTCCCATGTCGTTCTGTTCTGTGACCTGCGAGACAATCCGATCCGACCAGGATGGTTCCAGCCCGACATCCTGGCAACGCTGCCACAGCTGGCTTTGCTTCCAAGTGATCGGACGACCAGTATCCCAGGCGCTGCCACCGTGGCTGACCATCCAGTTTTTTAATTCACTCAGTTCACCACTCATGCGTTCCATCATCTGGTGATACTGGCTGTCATTACTACTGGCAGACGGCCGTGACGATTGCTCCTTGCCGTCTTCCAACACCGGTGTTGATGACGGTCGTGTTGACAGCTGTGCTCCTGCTCTGTCCGGCATGCTTACGGGGGTAAATTCAGGTAATGGCTCTCCAGCAGCGCGGGCACGCTGACGTTCACGGCTCATATCCTTGGCGCGCTCCAGTTCCCGCTGCAGTTCGAGCTGACGTTCAACCTCGACCGGATTCTGTTGCTCACTCTGGTAATCCAGCGCGGCGACCACTTCAAACCCCTCGGCGACTTTCTTGCTCGACAGAATGACGGCATCAGCCCCCAGATCCTGGGACACCAGCCGTAACGCCTGCTGCATATTGGTTCCCATGAAGCGTTTTACTTTCATAGCCACATCTCGCTCTGAATCATCAGGGATTTCCCCAATGCGGTTATCCAGTGACCAACCCTTGCCACCCGGTGTTTTTTATCAACGTTGACTGCCGACAGCAGCCGCAATATTGATACTCTTGTTGTCCGGTATTTCCTGGTACGCCAGCACATGAAGCTGCTCCAGGGTGTTACGAACAAACTGCGCCATCGCTGCCCGTATCTGACTGGTCACCAGCAATACCGCCGGGTGGCCCGCCATTTCCTGTGCCTGCACGGCTTCCGCTAACGAGCGTTGCAAGGTGTCGGCCATTGCCGGTTCAAGAATCAAACCGGCTTGCCCACCCGTTTGCTGCGCCTGCTGTAATGACTGTTGATAGGACTTGAGCAATAACTGTTCCAGTCCTGGATCCAGGGTGACAACCGGCAGCTCATCCCCGTGGCCATAGATGTTCTGGACGATCAGGCGCCGCAGACCCATACGGGCCGATGCCACCAGAGCGGCAGGATCTTGACTATTGGCGGGGCTATTCGCCAAAGATTCGGCGATTGAGCGCAGATCCCGAATCGGCACCTGCTCTTTCAACAGACTTTGCAGTACGGTCAGTAACTGGCTGATCGAGACTTTATTCGGTACCAGCTCTTCAGCCAGCTTGGGGGAGGAAGTCGCTAGCATGTCCAGCAGCTTCTGTACGTCTTCGTGTCCCAATAATTCGTGGGCGTGACGATAGAGTTTCTGATTCAGATGGGTCGCGACGACGGTACTGGCATCTACCACGGTGTAACCGAGTGTCTGGGCGCGGTCTTTCTGGCTGGATTCAATCCAGAACGCATCCATCCCGAATGCCGGGTCACGTGCCGAGATGCCGTCAATCTTGCCAAAAACTTCACCGGGATTAATCGCCATTTCCCGTTCCGGGTAAATTTCGGCTTCCGCCAGCGTAACCCCCATCAGGGTGATGCGGTATTGGTTGGGTAACAGATCGAGATTGTCGCGAATATGAACCGAAGGCATCAGGAAACCCAGATCTTGCGATAGCTTGCGCCGTACCCCCTTGATCCGGTTCAACAGCTGGCCACCCTGATGTTTGTCGACCAACGGAATCAAACGATAGCCCACTTCCAGACCGACGCGATCCACCGGTTCCACGTCGTCCCAGCCCAGTTCCTTGACCTCCAGCTGCTTGATCGCTTGTTCGGCTTTTTCTTTCGGTGCTTCCAGCGCCCCACCACTGCCCCGCACCGGCAATTTTTCCTGAGCTTTGGGCTTGCCGCCCAGCCGTTTCACCACCGCATCCCCCAACTGGCCGCCCTCTTTCTTGTAACGAATGGCATAAGCCAGACCGCCCGCTACCAGCGCGGAACTGAGGAAGATGGTATGCGGCATACCGGGCACAACCCCCATCAGGAACATCAATCCAGCAGCAACCCCCAGTGCTTGGGGGGCGGCAAACATCTGGCCAAACACCTGCGCCCCCATGCCTTCATCACCGCCATTACGCGTCACCATAATGGCAGTCGCGGTCGACAGCAGCAGCGACGGAATCTGGGCAACCAGACCGTCACCAATAGCCAGCAAGGTATACACCTCCACAGCATCGGCAAAATTGAGGTTGTGCTGGCCCATGCCGATGGCAAAGCCACCAACAACGTTAATGATCAGAATCAAAATACCGGCGACGGCATCGCCTTTGACAAACTTGCTGGCACCGTCCATCGAGCCATAAAAATCGGCTTCCGCCGCGACCTCGTTACGCCGACTGCGGGCCTGGTCGGCATCAATCAAACCGGCATTAAGATCCGCATCGATGGCCATTTGCTTGCCTGGCATGGCATCCAGAGTGAAGCGGGCACTCACTTCGGACACCCGTCCGGCACCCTTGGTGACCACCACAAAGTTGATGATCATGAGGATCATAAAGACCACCAGACCAACGGCGTAGTTACCGCCAATCAATACCTCGCCGAAGGCTTCGATTACCTTGCCGGCAGAGTCTCCCCCTTCATGGCCATTCATCAACACCACGCGAGTGGAGGCAACGTTTAACGCCAGCCGCAACAAGGTTGCCACCAGCAGGATGGTCGGGAAAATAGTGAAATCGAGTGGCCGCAGGGCATACACACTCACCAGCAACACAACAATCGACAAAGCAATGTTGAAGGTAAAAAACGTATCCAACAGCAAGGGCGGCAGCGGCAGCGTCATCATCCCCAACAGGATCACCACCATTAATGGCACACTGAGGTTACCCTGGGACAGCAGCGACATGCCTTGCTTGACGTGAGAAAACACTTGAGATGTGGCCAATGCCATAACCCTACCTGTCAAAAAACCGTTATCAGACAGAAGGATCGCAATAAATGGGCCAGAAGCAAGAAATCGGAAATCGGAAATCGGAAATCGGAAATCGGAAATCGGAAATCGGAAATCGGAAATCGGAAATCGGAAATCGGAACAAGGCGGCCGATAACGGCCGCCTGACCAGCATCAGTCCAGGTGTTCAACCCGAATACGGGTCACATCGCCAACCGTGCTGTCCAGTGCCTGAATAGCGGCAATGGCACCGTTCATGGTTTTTTCCACGATACGATGCGTCAGCAAAATGATCTGCGCCAGCTCTTCACCTTCTTTTGGCTCTTTCTGGATGATGGCTTCAATATTGATGCCGCGCTCACTCAGAATCGTCGCGACTGACGCCAGCACACCGGTTTTATCCTGTACCTGGATCCGCAGGTAGTAGGAAGTTTCAACTTCCTCAATCGGCAAAACCTGCTCGTTTTCAATCTCGTTATAAGCCAGGTGATTGACACGGGCAGCCGCATCCGCTTCCAACGTGCGGGCCAGATCAATAATATCCGCTACGACGGCAGACGCGGTTGGGCCAGCACCGGCACCGGCACCAACGTACAGGGTATCGCCAACGGCATTGCCGTTGACCATCACGGCGTTTAATACGCCATCAACCTTGGCAATTGGCCGGGCTTCCGGAATCAGGGTCGGATGCACACGTAAATCGATGCCTTTTTCTGTCTGGCGGCTGACGCCCAGATGTTTGATGCGATACCCCAGTTCTTCGGCATACTCGACGTCATCCTGAGTAATTTTGCTGATGCCTTCGGTATAGCAGCGCGCAAATTGCAGCGGAATACCGTAGGCAATCGACGCCAGAATCGTCAGTTTGTGGGCAGCATCGATACCCTCAACATCAAACGTCGGATCGGCTTCAGCGTAACCCAGCTGCTGGGCTTCTTGCAGTACGTCGTTAAAATCTCGGCCCTTGTCGCGCATCTCGGTCAGGATAAAGTTACCCGTACCGTTGATAATACCGGCCAGCCAGTTGATACGGTTGGCAGCCAGTCCTTCCCGCAGCGCCTTGATGATAGGAATACCACCGGCCACACCGGCTTCGTACATGACCGATACGCCTTTCGCTTCCGCCAGGGCAAAAATCTCTTCACCGTGTTCCGCAATCAGCGCCTTGTTAGCCGTCACTACGTGCTTGCCGTGCTCAATCGCTGTCATCACCAGCTCACGTGCCACCTCGTAGCCACCAATCAGTTCCACCACCACATCGATATCAGGGTTTTTAGCCACTTCAAAAATATCGCTGGTCATAGGGATATTGCGGGTGTCGCAATCCGAATTGGGACGACGCGTTCCGATTTGCGCCACAATAATCTCGCGACCTGCCCGGCGTGCAATATTTTTCGCATTGGTGGTCAGTACATTAAACGTACCACCACCGACTGTACCTAAACCGCAGATACCTACTTTTACCGGCTTCAAGGTCTTCTCCTCTCTTCTGGATTAAATCGAACGTTGCAGCGCTGTGCGTCGTTCTTACGTTGTTTGATGCTGACTGCAATAACGGCTTCACACTAACGGCTTTTACCGTCATGCCGCCACAGTCGCCGTCATGCGTACTTGCACGCCTGAGTATGCAGTGCTGCCCAGTGCGCTGTTCCGTTGCCCGGCTCAGTCACCCCGATAGTGACCATCCTTGCGCAGCATATTCTTGATGCCACGTAATGCCTGACGCGTGCGTTGATCGTTTTCAATCAGCGCCAGTCGTACATGATCATCGCCGTACTCACCAAAACCGATGCCGGGAGATACCGCGACCCTGGCTTCCAGCAATAACTTTTTACTGAACTCCAGCGACCCCATAGAGCGATACGGTTCAGGAATACGTGCCCAGACAAACATCGTGGCCTTCGGGATCTCGACCTGCCAGCCCATGTCATTCAGACCCTTGCACAACACATCGCGACGATGCTTGTACATCTCGCAGATCTCCCCGACCACCGACTGATCGCCTTCCAGTGCCGCAATCGCCGCCACCTGAATGGGGGTGAATGTACCATAATCGAGGTAGGACTTGATCCTGCCAAGCGCATGAATCAGGTCTTTATTACCGCAGCAAAAACCCACTCGCCAGCCCGGCATGTTGTAGCTTTTTGACAACGAGAAAAACTCCACCGCCACTTCTCTGGCGCCTTCTACCTGCAGAATGGACGGCGGCTGATAACCATCAAACGCAATGTCGGCATAAGCCAGATCCTGCACTACCCAGATTTCATGCTCACGAGCCATATCTACCACTCGTTCGAAGAAATCCAGTTCGACACACTGACCGGTTGGATTACCGGGAAAATTAAGCACCAGCATTTTTGGCTTCGGCCAACTGGTTTTGATCGCTTTTTCCAGCTCGGCAAAAAAATCCACATCCGGCGTCAGTGGCACATGGCGAATATCGGCACCGGCCAACACAAAACCGTAAGGATGAATCGGATACGCCGGATTCGGCACCAGTACCGCATCGCCAGGGCCCAGCGTCGCCAGCGCCAAATGCGCCAAACCTTCCTTCGACCCAATGGTGGTAATCACTTCCGTATCCGGATTCAGATCAACGTCGTAACGCTTTTTATACCAGTTCGCCATCGCCCTGCGCAGGCGTGGGATCCCTTTTGATTGGCTGTAACGATGCGTGCCTTCTTTCTGCACTGTCTCGATCAGCTTGTCGACAATGTGTTGCGGTGTGTCTTGATCGGGATTCCCCATCGACAGATCCACAACATCTTCACCACGGGCTCGCGCCGCCATTTTCAACTCACCGATCACGTTGAAAACATAGGGGGGCAAACGCTCAATGCGCGGAAAATGCTTGTTCATGGAGGACTCTTTCGTCAATGGCTGAAAAGCCCAACAGGCTACTGGATGGCGGCAGTTTGATCAATGGAATCACTGGCTCCTGCATGATAGCCAAACCAGCATGGTTAACTGCCGACCTGTCAAAAAAACAAATCACGAATCAGCTTAGTACGCCAGCAATTGACGCTAAACCCGACGACACGTTGTCCATGTCGAAACCCGTTAGGGTGAGATATGCCGACAATGCCAAGCCCGCCAAAATTCAATAGCAACTCGTTTCTGAACCAGAAAATCACCTGACGTGACATCAAATTAGCTGCTGCGCAATTGGACAATTGAAACGGAGAATCTGGACACGCTAATTGCAAGTGGGCCAAAGTTTCAATTGAGAAGACCCTTCTGAGCGATTACACTTCGCCCCAAGGACATACTATTCAAGGAATTGATATGAGACACTCTGCGTTGTTCGCCCCTGCCTGCTTCGGCATTCTGTTATTTGGCTCTGCCGTTTCCTCTCTCGCAGCAAACTACCAAGGGCACGCAGTACACGACTCCAGGGTGATTATTGTTTGGGAAGACACCACAAAACAAAGACAGCTCAACGTCAATCAGTACGGTGCATTCTCTAGTATAAAGAAGCATGGTTATCTGAAAAATATTGAATTGGTAGATACCCATTACTCAACGTCGATAGCGCAGAACCTGAAAATACTCTCTGCCATTCCTGGCGTAAAAGCGGTGTATCCCGATTACGAAATACATGCGCTGACGCAATCAGACACTCCTACTGACACCCCATCACTGTCTACCGCGCCAAACGATCCAGACTACTCCCTACTGTGGGGATTAAATGATCCTGATGATTTCGATATTAATGCTGAAGAAGCGTGGGCTTATTCAACTGGCAGCAGCCAAGTATATGTTGGTGTAATTGACTCCGGCGTTGACTATACACATGAAGACTTGGCCGCCAATGTCTGGACCAATCCAGATGAAATAGCAGGTAACGGTATTGATGATGATGCCAATGGCTGGGTAGACGACGTTCACGGCATTGATACTTCCGCTAACGATAGCGACCCCATGGATGAAGGTGGCCATGGAACTCACGTAGCCGGAACTATTGCTGGCGTGGGTAATAATGGCATTGGCATCACTGGCGTCAATTGGACCAGCCAAATCATTCCGTGCCGCTTTCTTGATGCAAATGGTGAAGGCTACGCCTCAGGGGCGATTGAATGCCTCGATTATATGGCCAGTTTGAAAATCGATAAGGGCCTGAATTTGGTCGCTACCAACAACAGTTGGGGTGGTGGCGGTTACTCCGCGTTAATGGAAGAGGTTATTTCCGTTCATAACTCTCTTGGTATTTTATTCGTGGCGGCATCCGGTAATGAAGGCACTAATATCGACTCGCAGCCTAGTTATCCAGCATCGTATGATATCGCCAATATTATTTCCGTGGCTGCAATAGACCACAATGGTAATTTTGCTTATTTCTCAAATTATGGCAATAGCGTTGATATCGCGGCTCCAGGGGTCGAAATTTACAGCTCGGTGCCGGGTAACAACTATGAGTCTTACTCTGGTACGTCAATGGCTGCACCGCATGTAACAGGTGCTTTAGCATTGCTCAAAGCTGCGCACCCAGATGTATCTTCAAACGGATTAAAATCACTACTCCTAACAAACGCCTCTGACAAAGATTTATACGACGGTGAAACACGCTATGGTCGACTTCAGTTATTTAACCCGGAAGGTGACGGTGCAATCAACTGTGGAGATACTACAACGATTACCCGAGTCGCCCCCTCTTCCAGCTCAGTATCGATCATTTACCAAGATACACTGGCCGTTCACTTCGCCAGCTTAAATTGCGGCGAACCCTCAGATACGGTCACATTAAACTACCAGGATACTTCCATCGAACTGATGGACAACGGGATCGGTAGCGATAACATTGCAAATGACGGCATATTTTCTGGTGAAATTGAAGCCAGCTGGATTGGCACGATTAATATTGACGTTGTCGGAGCCTCAGACCAGTCCTTCTCGATCACGAGCACCCGATTCCCAAGCATTACCGAAGTAAACTATCAGTTTGAATCTATCGACAACCCAACCGAACTGAATTTAGGCGACGATGACCTTGAAACTATCGAGCTGGACTTCTCAATTACAACACCATTTGGCACAACCAATACCATAACCGTGAGTAGCAACGGTCTTCTCTTTGGTGATTCGGGAGCCAGCTCCGTCTACACCAACACATTATTGCCTTCGCTCGGTGTAAACCATGTCTTCGCCCCTTTCTGGGATGACCTTTACAACTCATCCGGTAGCTATACATGGGAAGTCAAGGGAACAACGCCAAATCGCAAACTGGTGATCAACTATACCAACATTCATTTTTATTACGGTAACGAGCCAGTGTCTTTTCAGGTGGTATTTAATGAATCCACCCCAATTGTTTATTATAACTATGCCAACATAATTACTTCCGATAGTCATTCTGGCGGCTCAACGGCGACCGTTGGTGTTGAAGACAGTGGCTATGGCGTCACCTATAGCTATAATACCTACGCCCTCCATGACAACATGAGTTTGCTCATCGGTGACCTAGAACAAATAGACCTCCCCGTCATTGATTCTCTTACCTACTCCGGTATTCCTCGTGTCGGCTACCCTGTATCTCTGGTCGCAACGCTTTCAGACAACTCTTCAGAAGAGACACGCATGCGAATTAATGTTGGAGATGGCAACGGCTTCCAACCCTACCGCTCTGGTTCAGTAACGACAGTAGTCTATTCCACGGCAGGCGTTTACACCGTCATTGCAGAAGCATCGACAGAGACGGCTTCCCAATCATCCAGTTTGAATATTTCAATCCTCTCAATTTCAGACACTGAGCAAGCCTTAATAGATAGAGCGCAAAGCGATTTATTGACAACCATTCAGAACTCACCGGGAAACTTTGACTTAGTCAGCACTGCAACCGCACAAAGCATGGCCAACAACGCAGCATCTGCACGAGAGGAAGCCATTATTGCCAACCCTTCTGCTGTCGGACTTGTCTCACAACAGGCAGCGGATGCTGCATCACAACAAGCCGCAGCATTGGCAGAGCAAGCAACTTTAGCCGCACTGGCAGACAACCCCAATGAGTTTGGCATGATGACGCTAGAAAATGCCGCCAACCAAACACAGCTAGCACAACAGGCCATCCTTGATGCCCCACAAGATTGGGGACTATCCGTTATTGCTACCACACCGGATGACATATCAACGCTTTCAACCGGCACATTCTTAGTCGGCGCATCTACCGATATTGAAGACCTGACGGCGTTTTTCAGTGACGTGCGCTTCGTTTGGGTGTTCGAAGACGGGCTCTTCAAGGGTTGGTCGCCAGACAACACGCTGCGCAGTCAGCTAGAAAACTCTGGATACACACTCATTAGCCGTATTCGCTCCGGTCAAGGATTCTGGGTGACAAAAGGATGAAAACACCAACACAGATATTACTCGTCCTTGCGGTTGCCCTCAGTGGATGCAGTAAGTCAGACGACAACAAATCAACGACTCTGAAGGGTGTGGTCAGCAAAGGGCTGGTTGCACACGCACAGGTTGATATCTATCAAATAGAAAATAAAACCCTACAAAATACGCCGTTTATCAGTACGCAAACAGATGAGACAGCGACCTTCCATATCACATTGAAAGATGTACCTCAGGTCGTCTACATCACTGTCACGGGCATGAAAGACGCCAGTACTTTGGCGCAGTGCGATTTACTTGAGTGTGGCACAGCTACCCGCTCGGAGTTGGATAGCAACAATAATGGCGTCACCGACTTCGGTGAATGGCAATCCGTGCCGGAGGAATTTCAGCTAACCGCGTGGATAGGTAATTGGAATGGCAATGATCCCATCAGTGTTAACCCCTTTACCCATGCGTTAGCACGCACTTTCAGCACTCCACCGTCTGCGGAAGAGCTAGAAGCCGCCTACGTCTCGCTGCAAGAACGATTTTCACTATCACAACGTGCCGACCTCATTACCGTTGTTGATGTAACAGGCACAGAGCTGGATACCCAGCAACTACAAGACCAACTGATGTCCGCCAGCCTTCTAGCGGTATACAGCAATTCCAGCTCAATGACAGAGGCTTTAGCAGCCATAACGGCAAGCGATCAATCAATATTGGAACAAAGCGAAACGGAGCTAACCCAACTGGCACTGACGCTTGCTTCGTCTATTGACAGAGACCCATACACCGACATCACCAATGAACTTCAAGCACTGAACGCACAAGCAGCAGTAGACGAAAACCGCTTGTCTTACAAAGACATCCCGGTATTGCCGCCCCTGCTATAGAACATAATGATTGACGCTCAATCCCCAAGGTCTGTTGCCGTTTCACATGGATAATCAAAGAACAGCACAGGCCAGAGCAACCACACAGTCATAATTCCTCCGCAGCTTATCGCACCGAATGGCTACAGCCAGGGACTGCTTCAAGCGAGCAAAAACATTTCCGGCCAAATGTCGATTCCAGTACAGTGCGCGATAAAAGTTCGCATTGCCTTTGATTGAGTTGCCGGGATGCAGTCATTAACTTCTTGGCTGCCGATTATCTCAAAATCCACTGACTCAGGCTTGGATTGACACACAGGGGTGTATTGCCAACACGTCGAAACCAGCCTGACAGACACAAAAAAGCCGCTCGTAAGCGACTGATTTGTATAGGAATTCTTGGTAGGACTACCCAGATTCGAACTGGGGACCTCTACCATGTCAAGGTAGCGCTCTAACCAACTGAGCTATAGTCCTAAAGAGGCGCGTATATTACTTCTGGTTTTCCCACTACGCAACCCCTCATCGTGCTTTTTCGTAGAAGGTTGATGATTCTGATAAAACCACTGACCCTCTATCACCTGCTAGTTAGCCAGTAAATGGGCGTCAGCTGTTGGCTATCATCTGCGCTTTCATTTCGTGGAGCTGGTCGCGAAGTTTGGCGGCGGTTTCAAAATTCAGGTCACGAGCGGCTTTGAACATGCTGTCTTCCACTTCTGCGACTTTTTTCACCAGTTGAGTGGCAGAGAGTCGGCTCCAGTCGTCTTGTCCGTAGCCTGCCTTGTCTTCTGCGACCTTGCGATTGCGGCTGTTGTGACGGCTTTTTTTGCCCGGTGCCGGCGTCGCTTCGAGGATGTCTTCAACCGATTTGAATACACCTTTGGGGGTGATGCCGTGTTCTTCGTTGTATGCGACTTGTTTTTCCCGGCGGCGGTCGGTTTCTTCCATGGCTTTGCGCATGGAGTCGGTCACCCGGTCGGCGTAGAGTATCGCCCGGCCGTTGAGGTTACGTGCGGCCCGACCGATGGTCTGGATCAACGAGCGTTCGGAACGCAGGAAGCCTTCCTTGTCGGCGTCAAAGATGGCCACCAGCGATACTTCCGGTATATCCAGCCCTTCCCGCAGCAGGTTGATACCTACCAGCACGTCAAATTCGCCCAGCCGCAGGTCGCGGATGATTTCTACCCGTTCGACGGTGTCGATGTCGGAGTGCAGATAGCGGACGCGGACACCTTGTTCAAACAGGAAGTCAGTCAGGTCTTCGGCCATGCGTTTGGTGAGTACGGTTATCAGTATCCGTTCGCCCTTGTCCACTCGCAGGCGCAGTTCATGCAATACATCGTCCACCTGACCGGTGGCTGGCCGTATTTCTATGATCGGGTCAACCAGTCCGGTGGGCCGTACCACCTGTTCGACAACGGCGTCCTGGTGTTCTTTTTCGTAGTTGCCTGGCGTGGCGGAGACAAAGATGCATTGCGGCACAATGGCTTCCCATTCTTCGAATTGCATCGGCCGGTTGTCGAGTGCCGATGGCAGCCGGAAACCAAACTGCACCAGGGTTTCCTTACGCGAGCGGTCACCCCGATACATACCGCCGATTTGAGGAATGGTGACGTGGCTTTCATCAACAAATATCAGCGCATCTTTGGGGATGTAGTCAAACAGCGTTGGCGGCGGAGCACCTTGTTCCCGACCCGAGAGGTAACGGGAGTAGTTTTCGATGCCGGAGCAATAGCCCAGTTCCTGCATCATTTCGATATCGTAGCGGGTACGCTGCTCCAGTCGCTGGGCTTCTACCAACAGGTTTTCGTTGCGGTAGTATTCGAGCCGTTCATCCAGTTCAACCTTGATTCCGTCGATGGCATCAATGATGCGCTGCCGTGGCGTGACATAGTGGGTTTTGGGGTAGATGGTGACACGCGCCAGACGGTTATGCACCACACCGGTCAGAGGGTCGAAGGTGCTGAGCTGTTCTACTTCGTCATCAAACAGCTCGATACGCACGGCTTCATCGTCACTTTCCGCCGGGAAGACGTCTATCACTTCACCGCGCACTCGGTAGGTGCCGCGATGGAAGTCCATGTCGTTGCGGGTGTATTGCAGTTCGGCCAAACGGCGCAGAATGGTACGCTGGTCAATATGATCACCACGCACCAGGTGTAGCATCATTTTGAGGTAGGAATCCGGGTCGCCAAGGCCGTAAATTGCGGACACTGTGGCAACAATAATCGCATCGCGGCGTTCCATCAGTGCCTTGGTGGCCGACAGCCGCATCTGCTCAATGTGTTCGTTAACCGAGGCGTCCTTGTCAATAAAAGTATCCGATGAGGGCACATAGGCTTCTGGCTGATAGTAGTCATAGTATGAGACGAAATACTCCACCGCGTTGTCGGGGAAAAAGTCTTTGAATTCGCCATACAGTTGCGCCGCCAGGGTCTTGTTGTGGGCCATAATAATGGTGGGGCGCTGACATTGGGCAATCACATTGGCCATGGTGTAGGTCTTGCCGGAACCCGTCACGCCGAGCAACGTTTGCTTGAGCAATCCGGCGTCGACACCGGCAACCAGTTGCCGAATCGCTTCGGGTTGATCCCCGGCAGGTGAATATTTGGATTTGAGCTCAAACGTCTTGCTCATAGGGATTCCAGTATGTCGGTAGATTTAGTAACATTTCGCGGTTTGACGTTAATTCCGGGCAATTCATTATTTTGCAACACTGTTCCGGTTATCACTTTTATATAACGCCTGTTTTGAGGATACACATTTTGGATCTGCAACTGTCTGATCGCGTTCAACAGATCAAGCCCTCTCCTACGCTGGCAGTCACCAATCGTGCTGCGGTTTTGCGTGCGGAAGGTAAGGACATTATCGGCCTTGGTGCCGGCGAACCGGATTTCGACACTCCTGAGCACATCAAGAAAGCGGCCATCAATGCCATCAACGCTGGCTTCACCAAATACACCGCCGTGGATGGAACGCCCAGTCTCAAGCAGGCCATTATCAGCAAGTTTAAAAATGACAACAACCTGGAGTATGAGGCAAACCAGATTCTGGTGTCTTGTGGCGGCAAGCAGAGCTTTTTCAATCTGAGCCTGGCATTGCTGAATCCGGGTGACGAAGTGGTTATTCCGGCACCTTACTGGGTGTCTTACCCCGATATGGTCAAGATCGCGGAAGGCACTCCGGTGATCGTTGAAACAACCATGGACAACCAGTTCAAAATGACGGCGGAACAACTGGATGCTGCCATTACACCCAAAACACGCCTGGTGGTCTTGAACAGCCCATCCAACCCTTCCGGCAAGGCATACAGCCTGGATGAGCTGAAAGTGCTTGGTGCTGTATTAAACAAGTACCCTGACGTGCTGATCGCTACCGACGACATGTACGAGCTGATCCTGTGGGCCGATTTTGGCTTCCACAATATTGTTAACGCCTGCCCTGAACTGTATGAGCGCACCATCGTATTAAATGGTGTCTCCAAGGCCTTCAGTATGACCGGCTGGCGTATCGGTTATGCCGCAGGCCCGGCCAAGCTGATTGGTGCGATGAAAAAGATCCAGTCACAAAGCACATCCAACCCGACATCCATTTCCCAGGTCGCCGCCGAAGCCGCCTTGAATGGCGGCAATGAATGTGTCAAACCCATGGTTGCCGCCTTCAGGGAGCGCCATGATTATCTGGTTGCTGCACTTAACGCACTGCCAGGGGTTGAATGCATCGAAGGGGACGGCGCATTTTACGCTTTCCCGAGCTTCCTGGAAGCGATGGCGACCATGGGTATCAGCGATGACATCGAGTTCGCAGAAAAAATGCTGATTGAGGCGGGTGTTGCCATGGTGCCTGGTTCAGCGTTTGGCTCTCCGGGTTTTATGCGTCTGTCGTTCGCAACCAGCCTGGAAACCTTGAAAGATGCTATTGCACGTCTGGACAAGGCGCTGAGCAGCTGATCCAGCCCCGCATCCTTCTTTCCAGATTTTCTCGTTCCCACGCATGGCGTGGGAACTGGATAAATCCAGGGTAATTCTGCATTACTGATACAGGATTACCAGTCCATCTCTTCTTTGACAAAAGGGATGGTCAGCTTGCGCTGATGGGTCAGTGAGGCGTGATCAAGGTGATCCAGTATCTCCGCCAACCCTGCCATTGGCTCAGGTCCCCGCGAGACGATAAAACGCGCAACATCTTCTGCCAGTAGAATACCCCGCTGACGTGCCCGCAGCACCAGCGCCAAAGCACGTTCTTCCGGCTGCAGCGATTCCAGGTGATACACCACCCCCCAGCACAAACGCGAGCCAAGATCCGGCAATGCCACTGCCAGCTGCTGTGGCGGGCAACGGGCAGAAATCAGTAAATGACCGTCATTTTCCCGCACCCGATTAAACAGATGAAACAGCGCCAGCTCCCAGTCGTCATTACCGAGCACCGCATCGATATCGTCCAGCACCACCAGCGGCAGCTGTTCCAGCGATTCCAACACGTCCGGACTGTAGTTAACCAGTTCTTTTAAGGGCAGGTATACGCTGTGGTGACCGAGGCCGTCGGCGTAATGGCAAGCCGCCTGCAACAAGTGGCTGAGGCCGCAACCGGCATCACCCCAGATGAACAGAAACGGATCGCCTGACAATGTCCACTGACGCTGTACCGCCTGAATCACTTCTTCATTCGGACCAGCGTAGAAATTGGCAATGCGTGCATCATCCCGCACATAGACAGACAAGGTCAGCTGAGGATGCGGAGTGACCATTAACGCCCCTTCCAACGCAGCGTATCTGGTAGATCGCTGTCACCGATTCGTCCGTCAAAACGGATATTGGTCAGTACTTGCGGCCAACTGGCATTCAGCGTCAGCCCCAGATCCAGACTGTCACCACGCACCGCCAGTACATCGACATGTTCAACCCCGGAAACCGAGGCTAACAGACGCAGCACTGACTGGTAGTCGTCATAGCGAGTGACATGCTGAATCGTCAGTGCTTGCTGTTCCGATGACATACTCGTGGTCGAGGTGACCACGCCATAGCGGCCAGAAAAATATCCACCAACCGCTTCTGCCAGTGCCGTCACAACAGCCTGCTCGGAGGTTCCCTGAACATCCAGAGGCAGACTGTCATGGCGGTACTCAAGATAGCCATCGGCACGCCAGCCGTCAGCAAATGGCATAATCCGGGCAGCTACCACGGTATCCGTGTCGTAGCGCACAGAGGCCGCACGAATATCATCCCGAAACAGACCGAACAGGCGTTCGGCTGGTAATGCCAGTCGATCCTCAAGATCCAGCATCGGCCAGACCGACGGAATGCCATGCTGCACAAACGTTTGGCGCAACGCTTCATACTGATCAACACCGTCGTCATCCGCACCAATCACTGCACGACGGCCACTGCGGGAAACACCTAACCAGAAGGTGACATCCGGGCGATTACTGCCCCAGACCGGCAAGCCATGACGGGCCAGTAAATCATTCACCTGCCCGGCAGCAAACATGGCCTGCAGAATCAATACACCGTCATTTGGCCGTGATATATAACGAAAACTTGCCAGATACTGGCTTGCCGACTTGCCCGCCAGACCACTCAGCTCTGCTGTTGGCCGCCCTGAAACCTTGGTGAGCACTTGCAGCAATGCTGCTGGCACCGCCGCCTGTCGCGTCGCTGGCGTTCGATCAGACACCTCTATTGAAGCCTGATACAAGTCAGTTACCACACCCGCCGAAACAACGGGAGTCGTAAACAACAGACAATACATCAATCGCAGAAAGACTGAGCGCACGCGTGAAAATTCCTTTGTCATTCTGGTTTACGGCGTACAACCACCACCGCGAACATAAGTTCTGACCCCATCCATCAACGACTAAAACCGTTGACCGACACGGCCACCGGGCCAATACGTCAGGCGGCGGCTATTGTGCCACGCACAGCGCAAGCACCCAAGAGAACTCAGTATCAGGAATGGTGATCTTGGCGCTGCCATCACTACAAACCTGGCTTTCCCTGTGATTCAACCTAAATTAACCGGCCATACGGCGCTATTTCTTTGTCGCGGCAGGTGAAGTGAAGGCCACAAATCGCTAGAATACCCCGCTTCTTTGCAGCCACCCTGTGAATCCGAATGACCGAATCAAAATCCCTAAGCTATAAAGACGCTGGTGTTGACATCAATGCCGGAAACGCACTGGTAGAACGCATCAAGGACGTTGCCAAACGCACTCGCCGCCCGGAAGTAATGGCCGGCCTCGGTGGTTTTGGTGCCCTGTTCGAACTGCCACAAGGTTACCATCAACCCGTGCTGGTATCGGGTACCGATGGCGTGGGCACCAAGCTGCGTCTGGCTATGGATCTGGGCAAGCACGACACTATTGGTATCGATCTGGTCGCCATGTGTGTTAACGACCTGGTGGTCTCTGGTGCTGAGCCTTTGTTTTTCCTCGACTATTACGCCACAGGTCATCTGAATGTTGATGTTGCCGCAGCCGTTGTCAGCGGTATTGGCGCAGGCTGTGAACAGGCTGGTGCTGCGCTGGTTGGCGGTGAAACCGCTGAAATGCCAGGCATGTATGAAGGCGAAGACTACGATCTAGCCGGTTTTTGTGTTGGTATCGTTGAAAAAGCCGACATCATTGACGGCTCCAGAGTCCAGGCCGGTGATTCCCTCATTGCACTGGCATCCAGCGGCCCTCATTCCAATGGCTATTCTCTGGTTCGCAAGATCCTGGAAGTAGCCAACGCCGACCTGCAGCAAGACCTCGACGGTGTACCGCTGGCAGAGGCGCTGATGGCCCCCACCCGTATTTACGTCAAATCCGCATTACAGCTGATTAATGCCACCGAAGTGCATGCCCTGTCGCACATCACCGGCGGTGGTTTTCAGGAGAATATTCCGCGCGTTCTGCCCGATAATTGCAAGGCCGTTATCAACACCAACAGCTGGCGCTGGCCAGCTGTGTTCGAATGGCTGCAACAGGCTGGCAACGTCGCAACGGCAGAAATGTTCCGCACCTTCAATTGTGGTGTGGGCATGATCATCGCTCTGCCGGAACACAAGGCTGATCAGGCGATTGCCCTGCTGAACGCCGAAGGCGAACAGGCCTGGATCATTGGTGAAATCGTTGAAAAAACCAGCGACGAAGCCGCCGTCGAATTCATCGGTAACCGCACCGTATGATGACAGACTCGGCACTTGACCAACCCCGTATTGTGATACTGATTTCAGGTACGGGTAGCAACATGATGGCCATTGCTGATGCGGTACAAAGCGGCGACATTGATGCCATGGTCGCAGGTGTCGTATCTAATCGTCCAGATGCAGCGGGCATGCAACACGCCCGCGACCGGGAGATCCCAGCCATATTGGTTGATCACCAGCAATTCAGCAGTCGCGAAGAGTTTGATGCCAATCTGATGCGGGCGATTGATGACCTTGCCCCCGATCTGATTGTACTGGCTGGCTTTATGCGTATCCTGACATCGGACTTTGTACGGCATTATCGCGGCCGCATGATCAATATCCACCCCTCCCTGTTGCCTTTGTATCAGGGATTAAACACCCATCAACGCGCCATCGATGCCGGTGATAGCGAGCATGGAGTATCGGTACATTTTGTCACCGAAGAGCTGGATGGTGGCCCGGTGATTGCCCAGGCAGTCGTGACCATAGACACTGGCGAAACCGCTGCCAGCTTGCAACACAAGGTGCAGATACAGGAGCACATCCTGTATCCCATCATCGTCAAGTGGTGCACCCAGGGACGACTGGCCATGACCGACCAAGGCGTAACACTCGATAGTAAACTTCTTCCGCCATCCGGACTCAGACTGACAGCTCAGCCATAAATCACCATCACAGCGAGGATGATCTGTGAGACGTATAAGATATCTGGCCTGCACCCTGATACTGTCACCCTTATTGGCTTTTGCCAGTAACGGTGACACTCAAACCTTTGCCCTGAGTGATACCAAGTCACAGCTGGCGAACGACGACCCGCTGGAGAGACAGGGAGAGGCAACACAAAATACTCTGCAGCCTTTCAAGGCCAAGTACACAAGCCGCTATGACTGGGGATTTTTCAGCTTCAACATTGCGGCAGAACGCACTCTGGAGCAACGCGAAGACGGATCCTGGCAAATGACGTTTGATGCTGAAGCATCAGCAGCGTCCATCCAGGAGCAATCGGTTTTTGCATTGCACAACGGTATCATCCAGCCACAAAGCTACCATTACAAAGGCTCGGGCCTGATACAGGAAGACGATCAGGACTATCGCTTCGATGCGACCCAGCAACAGATCAGCGCCCCCTTGCAAGCGCGCGAATTTAACGATTTATGGCAAGATAACCTGCAAGACAAGCTGACTTATATGCTGCAAATCAGCCTCGACCTCGCCAATGGCCAAAACGAGCTGAACTACCAGGTATTCGAGAAAAACCGAGTACGCAGCTATGAATTTGTTATCGTTGCCGAAGAACCGTTAAAAACCCGTATCGGCGTACTGGATACGATCAAAATCAAGCAGTTACGCGACGACCGCAGGGAAATTTATGCCTGGCTGGCGAAAGACAAGGATTACCTGCTGGTAAAACTGGTGGATCGCAAAAAAGGCAAAATCCAATATCAGATTGACCTGGTCAGTACCAACCTGTAACTGACCCCAACCAGAGAACTGCCATGCGATTAAGTGATGCCGACATTGAACAGCGCCTGAGCGAGGGCAGCATTACTATCGAGCCAGCCCCCGGCCTGGATGCCATTGCTGGCATCAGTGTCGACCTTCGCCTCGACCACCGCTTCCGGGTATTCAGCAACAACTCCGCCACCCATCTGGATCTTTCCGGCGAACGGGCGCAACTGGAGCGCGATATCGATCGTATCATGAGCAAAGAAATCGAGATTGCTCATGATCAGTCGCTCTATATCCACCCTGGCGAACTGGTACTCGGCGCCACCATGGAATCCGTCACCATTCCGGATGATCTGGTTGGCTGGCTGGATGGCCGCAGCTCACTGGCTCGCCTCGGTCTGGTGGTACACCTGACCGCCGGACGGATTGACCCCGGCTGGGATGGCCAGATCGTGCTGGAATTTTATAACAACGGCAAACTGCCACTGGCGCTAAGACCCGCCATGATTATTTGCGCACTGTCGTTTGAAACTCTCAGCAGCCCGGCCAAACGTCCGTACAACAAGCGAGAGAACGCCAAATACAAGGGCCAGAAAGGTGCGGTATTCAGCCGTATTGCCAAGGATTAACTGATTCTTGCAGAGGGTCGTCCATTCTTGCTGGCGACCTCGCTGCCCAAGCTAAGACATTGAATTAACTCTTATTTTATTTAAATTGAAGCTATTGACACA
The DNA here is from genome assembly GCF_044962685.1 of Oceanobacter antarcticus. Taxonomy (NCBI): domain Bacteria; kingdom Pseudomonadati; phylum Pseudomonadota; class Gammaproteobacteria; order Oceanospirillales; family Oceanospirillaceae; genus Oceanobacter; species Oceanobacter antarcticus. Next base: position 41,275 of record NZ_JBBKTX010000021.1, on the reverse strand, counting down.
AAAAACCAGCTCCGTATAATGCGCCCCACTTGCTGATGTTCCCCGATAGCTCAGTTGGTAGAGCAGTAGACTGTTAATCTATTGGTCGCTGGTTCAAGTCCAGCTCGGGGAGCCAACAAGTAATCTCTCTTCCGCATTCACCAAATCCGATATACACCTACTATTTCTACAGCAGCAAAACCCTCCATCCAGGCGCAAATAAACCAGCCATTGGCGCTGATTTAGCCACTCTGTATTTCCAGAATTACTCCAACGTCAGAATCGATCCAACGTCAGAATGATTCCTGCAACAGCGACTTCATGGCATTAGGGGACATCCATATGGCGCAGGCAACTGATTTCATCAGGCAAGACTATCGAGAATCCGCTGGCAACTAGCGGCCGGATCTTCTGACTGGGTAATCGGGCGGCCAACCACCATGTAGTCAACTCCCGCAGCAACAGCCTGTTCTGGCGTCATCACCCGCTTCTGATCCTGATTATCACTCCAGGAAGGACGAATGCCAGGTGTCACCGTCTTGAAGTCGTCACCGCAATGTTGACGAATAACGGCCAGCTCATTCGCCGAACACACCACCCCATCCAGACCAGACGACTGTGCCAACGTCGCCAGCCGTACGACGTGCTCTTCCGGCGTCACACTCAGACCCAGTTCAACCAAGTCGACACTGTCCATTGAGGTCAGTACCGTTACTCCGATCAGAAAGGGTCGACTGGCACGCTTGTCCAGTTCGTTACGGGCCGCTTCCATCATACGACGCCCGCCACTGGCATGGACGTTGACCATCCAGACACCCAGATCCGCAGCAGCCGCGACAGACTTGGCACAGGTATTGGGAATATCGTGAAATTTCAGATCCAGAAAAACCTCAAATCCCAGCTGCTGCAGCTGTTCAATCACCAGCGGCCCCGCCGAGGTAAACAGCTCCTTGCCGACTTTGACCCGACAGCGTGCAGGATCCAACAGCTTGGCCATCGCCAACGCCGCGTCGACAGAGGAATAATCCAGCGCAACAACAATAGGCGATACAACACTAGATGAAACAACAGCAGATAAAACAGGAGTAGAGGTAACAGTGGTCATAGGTCTTCAATAGCAACAGAGGGGTGACTAAAAGGGGTGATCGCTTTGAGGCTGGCCCAGTTTTTACAACTTGGGCAGCGCCAGTGAAACTCCCGCGCCTTGAAACCGCATTGGCTGCACACAAAGCTCGGATCGTCAGTATCAATACGACGCAGAATAGCATACACCCCATGGGCCTGCGACTCACTCAAACGGCGCTTGTGGCGCAGCAGCAGTCCCAGCATGGCAACATAGCCGGTATACGAGGGGTATTTTTCAAGATCCTGAATAAACCCGGCAATTGCGGTTTCAGCACCTTCAATATCAGCCAGGGTTTCGGCTCGCGCCACCAATGCAGGTACGTAATTCAGCCCTTCACCATGACGCTGCAGATGAGCCAGCAAACCATGAGGATCCCCCAGTTGGTGGAATGACCGAACCATTGGATCAAGAATCGCAATAATAGAGCCCGGATCATGATCCAGCGCCTTGAGGTAACAACGCACAGCTTCACTGGGTTCGTCCTGCTCAAACGCCATATTCCCCAACACCACAAACGCACGAGCACAGCGGCCATCAGACTTGAGTGCGGTACGACAGAGCTGGCGGGTTTCAATATAATTGCCGCTAGCTGCCGCACGCTCAGCCAATTCACAGGCAGCATGCGCCACACGACGCTGTAACAGGGCAGAGTTGGGTAGTTTGCGCGCTCGGTTCAAATCCAGCACCTGCTGCCATGCGCCTTCTTCTTCCAGTAATTCCAGCAATACCTTGGCGGACTTTTCCTGAATGCGACCACGGGCATCAAGCAATTCCAGCAAGAGCCGTTCGGCCCGATCATGCAGACCTGCCATGGCAAAGTCCATTGCCAGCTCCAACTCCAGTTCTTGCAGCAAGACTCCTTTTAAGTCCGTTCTGGCAAACAAGGTCTGGTGTAAATGAATGGCGCGTTCCACTTCACCTTTTTCACGCAAACTACAGCCTAACCGGAGAAATAGCTCAATCGAGTCATCATCCAAAGTTTGGGCATTCACAAGGCGTTTGAGAGTAATATCGGTGTTTTGCGCAAGGATAAAATCGATACTGGGAATCCAGTCAGCGGGAGTATTTTTTGGGCGCACCTTGCCTGAACGGTAACCCAGTACCCAGCCAAGGCCTGTACCCACCAGTACCAGTACAAAAACAATTGCGGATTCCATCATGATGCAGGCCTATGGCAATCTGCCTGATCGTTCCTGTGCCTCATCGAGCGCTTTTTGCAACCGACGGATATGACGTTTCTTTGATAATACCGACATCACGCCCGCCAGCAGACCAATAATACAACCGAGCGTCAGAATCAGACCAAACCACAGAGCAACCGGCAGGTTGACAGGATCACCCACCAGAAAAAACACATCCAGTGGCTCGCTATTACGAGTCGCAAATGTCAGACAATAGAGAAATATAAGCAGGAAAGAGATCAGGCTTATGCCGATCCTGATTTTTTGCAGCATGATATTACCTGGCCGCGACGGCCTTAGTGTTCGCTGTCGATACTGTCGTTAACCTGATCACGCAAGTCTTTGCCCGGTTTAAAATGCGGCACAAACTTGCCCTGTAGCTCTACCGTTTCACCAGTTTTGGGATTACGCCCAACCCTTGGTGCACGATAATGCAACGAAAAACTGCCAAATCCGCGAATTTCAATCCGCTCCCCCGACGACAAGGTCAAAGACATGTAATCAAGCATCGTTTTCACCGCCAGCTCGACATCTTTGGCAGATAATTGCGGCTGACGACTGACGATACGCTCTATCAGTTCAGACTTCGTCACAGCGTTTTCCTCCATGAGGTGACTGCATGACAATAACTCTTGTCAAATCATGCAGTTAGCTGACGACAAATGCAACCGTTCGATGTTTGTTTATGTACTCAAAAACAGCAAAGCCATTTCCTGTCTGATGTTACCTGAAATATTCAATCAATCTCTATAAAAAACACAGGGACTCCCTCCCTGGCTGTCCAGGAGGGAATCGCGGAATCCGGCGCATTTGACGCGGTGGACAACACGAACAATGCCAGTTCGTACGACGCCGGTGTATTTGACGCAACGAACACGGACAATCCCTCCCCCTGCGACGACGAATTTGGTACGAAGGGACGCCCTCCGTGGCTGTCCGAAATAATGGCGATTATCGAAACAGAGGATAACAAGACATAAAAAAACCCGCCGAAGCGGGTTTTTTTAAATCAGACCAGCTTAGTCTTTCTGATTAAGCTGTTCTTTGATCAGATCACCAATGGTGGTCGGTCCAGCTGACACTTCAGCATCAGACTTGGTACGTTGCTCTTTCAGAGCCTGACGATCTTCTGCACTGTCCTTGGCTTTGATAGACATGCTCAAAGCACGGTTCTTACGATCAACCATGGTGATAACACCCTGTACTTCATCGCCTTCTTTCAGTACAGCGCGGGCATCATCTACCTTGTCACGGCTGATTTCAGACGCTTTCAGAGCCGCTTCAACACCAGCGGCCAGCTCAACCACTGCCGACTTGGCATCGACTGAAATAACCTTACCAGTTACGATAGCGCCTTTGTCATTAACCGCAACAAACTCGGAGAACGGGTCGCTTTCCAGCTGCTTCACACCCAGAGAGATACGTTCGCGCTCTGGATCGATAGACAGGATCACGGTTTCCAGTTCATCGCCTTTCTTGTAGTTACGCACGGCTTCTTCGCCAGTGTCATTCCAAGAAATATCAGACAGGTGAACCAGACCGTCAATACCACCGTCCAGACCGATGAAGATACCGAAGTCAGTGATTGACTTGATCTTACCGGAGATCTTGTCGCCCTTGTTACACTTGGTACCGAACTCTTCCCATGGGTTCATGGTGCACTGCTTGATACCCAGAGAGATACGACGACGTTCTTCGTCGATATCCAGCACCATCACGTCGATCTCGTCGCCAACTTGAACCACCTTGGACGGGTGAATATTCTTGTTGGTCCAATCCATTTCGGATACGTGTACCAGACCTTCAACACCTTCTTCCAGCTCAGCAAAACAGCCGTAGTCAGTCAGGTTGGTGACGCGCGCTTTAACGCGAGCGCTTTCTGGGTAACGATCGTTGATGTTGACCCATGGATCATCACCCAGTTGCTTCAGACCCAGAGAAACGCGGTTGCGCTCACGGTCGAATTTCAGCACTTTAACGTCGATCTCGTCACCAACAGCAACGATTTCACTTGGATGCTTGATACGCTTCCAGGCCATATCGGTGATGTGCAGCAGGCCGTCAACACCGCCCAGATCTACGAACGCGCCGTAGTCGGTCAGGTTCTTGACGATACCCTTAACAGATTGACCTTCTTGCAGGTTGGCCAGCAGTTCTTCACGTTCCTGGCTGTTAGCAGCTTCCAGAACGGCACGACGGGAAACCACGACGTTGTTACGCTTGGCGTCCAGCTTGATAACCTTGAATTCCAGCTCTTTACCTTCCAGGTGGGCAGTGTCACGTACAGGACGGACATCAACCAGGGAGCCTGGCAGGAAGGCACGGATGTTCTTCAGGTCAACAGTGAAACCACCTTTAACCTTACCGTTGATGATACCGGTAACCATTTCTTCAGCTTCAAAGGCTTTTTCAAGCTCTTTCCAGCTTTCAGCACGCTTGGCTTTTTCACGAGACAGTTTGGTTTCACCAAAGCCGTCTTCAACCGCTTCCAGGGAAACCTGGGTCTCGTCGCCAATGGCAACTTCCAGCTCACCTTTTTCGTTCAGGAACTGGCTGCGTGGAATTACGGCTTCGGATTTCAGACCAGAGTTCACTGTTACCCAGTCGCTGTCGATGTCGACGACGGTACCAGTGACGATAGAACCGGGCTGCATGTCCAGTTCTTTCAAGGATTCTTCAAATAACTCAGCAAAACTTTCGGTCATGAATTAACACCTATCTATAAAAGCGTATATTCCGATGAAATGGTTGACGGAATAGCGACGCGTTCCAAATGGCCAGACACTTGGGTCAAATCAAACAAAAACCCTGGTACGCTTCTGATTCCTTAGAGCAGGGGGCTGGCAAACGTACCGGATTTCATCTCAGACCAGTCCTGCTTTGCGAACAAGATCTGCCACGTGTTCGCACACCTGGTCGATCGTCAGCTCAGTACTGTCAATGGTTATAGCGTCATCGGCAGGCTTCAGTGGCGCAACAGCCCGGTTGCTGTCGCGGTCATCGCGAGCTCGGATGTCTTCGATAAGGGCGGGTAAACTAGCATTAAATCCCTTGTCAAGCAACTGTTCATATCGCCGCCGACCCCGTTCCTCAGCACTGGCGGTCAGGAACACTTTGACCTCGGCATTGGGGAACACCACTGTGCCCATATCACGACCGTCAGCGATCAGACCGGGGGTCAACCGGAAATCACGCTGACGTTGCAGCAGTGCAGCACGTACAGCCGGTAAAGCAGCCACTTGCGAGGCCAAACTGCCCACTTTCTCGGTACGAATAGTATCGGTGACATTCTCACCTTCCAGCATCACCTGTACGCCGGTGGCAAGTGGTTCAAAGTGTACATCCAGCGCGGCGGCCACAGCCGCAACCGCTGCGTCGTCATCCAGCGCAATCTGCTTGCGACTGGCCGCCAACCCGGTGATACGATAAAGCGCACCGCTATCCAGCAAATGCCAGCCCAACTGCTCGGCCAGGCGAGCACACACAGTGCCCTTGCCAGCGCCGGATGGGCCATCAATAGTGATCACCACCGCCATCGTATCAGTCACCCCGCGCCTCTCCCTGTTCTTCCAGTTGCAGACCGGCGTTATTGGCCAGTTCAACATAGCCGGGGAAAGACGTCGCCACATTGGCACAGTCGTGAATGATAATCGCGGCTTCGGCACGCAACGATGCCATCGAGAAGCTCATCGCAATACGGTGGTCGCCGTGGCTTTCGATAACACCGCCACCAAAGCAGCCGTTTGCGCCAAAACCGGGGATAATGGCACCGTCCTGCGTACCTTTGGCAGCCACACCCAATACGTTCAGGCCATCTACCATGGATTGAATACGGTCACTTTCTTTCACTCGCAGTTCTTCTGCTCCGGTCAACACCGTTTCACCTTCAGCGCAGGCAGCGGCAATAAAGATCGCCGGGAATTCATCAATCGCCAGTGGCACCTGATCTTCAGGAATATGAATCCCCTTGAGCTGCGCGGAGCGCACGCGAATATCCGCCACCGGTTCGCCACCGACTTCACGTTCATTCATAACCTCGATATTGCCACCCATGGCGCGCAGGATATTGATCACGCCGATGCGAGTCGGGTTAATACCAACATGCTGCAAGGTAATATCGGAACCTGACGCAATGCTGGCTCCCACCATGTAGAAAGCGGTAGACGAAATATCAGCAGGCACATCGATACTGGTCGCGGTTAATTCACCACCGGACTGAATCGTCACGGTACTGCCATTCACCTGCACGTCATAACCAAAACCTTTCAGCATTCGTTCGGTATGATCACGAGTGGGTGCCGGTTCAGTCACCGAGGTTTGACCTTCAGCATACAGCCCGGCCAGCAGCACACAGCTTTTTACCTGGGCACTGGCCATCGGCAAATGGTAGTGAATGCCTTTCAGCGCATGGCCACCCTTGATTTTTAACGGTGGTCGACCACCGTCTTCGGTATCAACGATGGCTCCCATCAACCGCAGTGGATCGGCAACGCGCCCCATTGGGCGTTTGCTCAGGGATTCATCGCCACTCATTTCAACATCAAACTGTTGACCCGCCAATAAGCCAGACAACAGTCGAATAGAGGTTCCCGAATTGCCCACATACAAGGCATTGGCGGGTGCTTTCAACCCCTGCAGACCCACACCATGAATGGTCACACGACCACGGTGCGGCCCTTCGATCACCACGCCCATATCCCGGAAAGCCTGCAATGTTGCCAGGCTGTCTTCACCTTCCAGAAAGCCGGTGACTTCCGTCACACCATTAGCCAGCGAGCCCAGCATGATGGAGCGATGCGAAATAGATTTGTCGCCAGGCACGCGGAATGTGCCGGACAGGCTTTGGGCGGGTTGTACCAGGTAAGAAAGTGAGCTGGTTTTCATAGGTTCCACAAAGGCCCTGCGGGCAAGTATGTTTGAAAAATGATCACGGGCGGCCTTGGCACGGGTCAGTACCCCCATCAGGGTCGTGGTATCGTTTTCAACGATGGCCTCGCGCAGCTGCTGAAGATCCTTGTTAAACAGATCCAGGGTTGCCAACAGGTGATCGCGATTGGCGGTAAAAATGTCGCGCCACATCTCCGGGCTGCTGGCGGCAATCCGGGTGAAGTCGCGAAAGCCCCCCGCAGCATAGTTAAAAATTTCCTTGTTTTCATGGCTGTTGGCCAGCGTATCCACCAGTGAATAAGCCAACAAATGAGGCAGATGACTGGTCGCCGCCAACACCTCATCGTGGTGATTCACCGTCATCGACTCCACCTCAGCGCCTACCGCCAGCCAGGCTTGCGTTACCAGCTGCAGCGCCTGCGGATCCGTATAAGTCTCGGGGGTGATAATAACCTTGTGACGGCAATAAAGATGTTCATCTGTCGCCGCTACACCGCTACGCTCAGAACCGGCAATCGGGTGACCCAGCACAAAACGGCCAAAGGTTTCACCAAATACCGCTTTGACATCAGCAGACACCGAACCTTTGACCGAACCGACATCGGTAATCACTGCGTGGACAGACAGCGCTGGCGCGAGAGCCTCCAGTACCGGTCGTATCGACAAAATCGGTACCGAAACAATCACCAGATCGGCATTTTCAACAGCAGCGGCAGGAGAGGCCGCGTAGCGGTCAATAATGCCGGACTGACACGCCAGCTCCATCGAATCGAGGTTGCGGTCAAATCCAATCACCTCGCCAACACCACCACGAACACGCAGTCCTTTGACCCAGGAGCAACCGATCAGCCCCAGGCCAATCACCGCAACCCGATTTACAAAGAATCCGTTCTCTGTGGTCAAGCCAACACCTTCGCCAAGGCATCAATAAAGGTCTGGTTTTCCGCAGCCGTCCCTACCGATACGCGGATATACCCCGGCATATCGTAGTTGGCGACCGGCCGAATAATCACCCCCAGCTGTAACAACTGCTGGTTCACCTCCCTATCATCACTGCCATCTGGCAGTTTGAACGTGACAAAGTTGGCAACCGACGGGATATAGCTCAACCCCAGTTGTTCAAAGGCAGCCACCAGTTGCACCATACCCTGACGATTAGCGGCAATACTTTTGGCCAGATACGCGTCGTCACGCAAGGCCGCTGTCGCCGCTGCCAACGCAAATGAATCGACGTTGAACGGAGGTCTCACACGATTCATCAGATCCGCCACAACCGGGCTGGAAACGCCATAGCCAACCCGTAATGATGCCAAGCCATAGGCCTTGGAAAAGGTACGCGCCACCAGCAGGTTCGGATACTGGCTCAGGTAATCCAGGCCGCAAGGGTAGTCCTCGACTTCGGCATATTCAAAATACGCCTCGTCCAGCAACACCAGCACCTGCTCCGGCACTGCCGCCAGAAAAGCTTCCAGTTCCCCACGAGTACTATAAGTCCCGGTCGGATTGTTCGGGTTGGTCACAAAGACAATGCGGGTGCGGTCGTTGATCGCGGCTGCCATGGCATCCAGATCATGGCCAAAATTTCGCGCTGGCACTTCAATCACTTCACCACCAACGGCGCGAGTGACCAGACCATAAATGGAGAATGCGTGCTGGGATACCACCACGTTATCGCCCTGATTAACGAAGACCCGCACGGCAAAATCAAGAATGTCGCTGGAGCCATTACCCAGCGTCAGTTGACTGGCGCTAACGCCCAGCCGCTCACACAGTGCAGCCTTGAGTTCAAAACCGGCACCATCCGGGTAACGGGTCAGCTCCACCAGCTGCTGCTGGATGGCATCAATAATGGCAGGACTTGGACCCAGCGGGTTCTCGTTACTGGCCAGTTTGACAATATCCGCCTCATTCAGACCCAGCTCACGCGCCAGTTCATCAATCGGCTTGCCAGGCTGATAAGGTTTCAAACCGCGCACTCCGGCAACGGCCAACTGCTGAAAATCTACACTCATGATTTGATCTCATTCCATAGGCCAAGCAAGGGAACCGCCCGACCTGACGCCTAATAGGCTGCTAACACGTTGTTTATCCAACCCAACGAATCGGTTGATCCACTGGCCATTGTTGCAAAACCGCTCTACAGAACCGCTTTCGGATAGGAACCCAGCCATTTGTAATCCGCTGCGACCAGCTGCAACTGCGCCAACACAGGGCGGATACTCTCGTCGTCACAGTGGCCTTCAAAATCAATAAAAAAGGCATAATTCCAGGTGCCGGTGCGCGCTGGCCGGGTTTCGATACGGGTCAGACTGATACCGGCCTGATGGAATGGCTCCAGTACCTGGTACAAGGCACCCGGCTGGTTACGACTGGAGACCATGATCGAGGTCTTGTCTTCACCACTGGAAAGCGTCGCTTGACGCCCGACAATCAGGAAGCGCGTGGTATTGTCGGGACGATCTTCGATATTGGCGTTACAGACAACCAACTGGTAAAGATCCGCCGCCACTTCTCCTGCAATAGCCGCACTGCCCGGCTCAAGACTGGCCCGGCGTGCGGCCTCCGCATTGGAACTGAGGGCAATCCGCTCAATCCCCGGATAATGCTGATCGAGCCAACGGCGACATTGTCCCAGCGACTGGGCATGGGAATATATCCGCTCAATCGGCTGCTCGGGATCCTTGCGCATCAAATGATGATGGATGCGTAAGGTCACTTCACCGCAGACCTGCAAGCTGGAATCAAAAAAACTGTCGAGGGTATGAGTCACTACGCCCTCTGTGGAATTTTCTACCGGTACAACGCCAAAATTAGCGGCTCCACTTTCCACTTCGCGGAACACATCGGCAATCGATACCTGACTGTGACAGCACACGGCATGGCCAAAATGCTTGACTGCTGCCTGCTGGGTAAAGGTGCCTTCCGGGCCGAGAAAAGCAACATTGAGCGGCTCTTCCAGTGCCAGGCACTGGGACATGATTTCACGAAACAGCCGCGCCATGCTTTCGTTGGGCAAAGGGCCGGTATTCCGCGCCATCACATTACGCAGTACCTGTGCTTCCCGCTCCGGGCGATAAAACACCACAGTTTCACCCAGTGCCGCGTATTTTTCTTTTACTTCTGCAACTTGCCTGGCACAACAGGCACGCTGATTGATCAACTCCTGAATTTGCCGGTCGATAGAGTCGATCGCCTGACGCAGTTGTTCGAGTTCCTGGGCTTCACTCATGAGTTGCCTTGCTTTCGTTAGTCTGGAATGGAATCACTGGCCCGACAGGCGGGCCAATGACGGGCTTAACCGTGGCGACGGGCAAAGTCGGTCATAAAATCAGTCAGGGCCACAACCGCAACTTCGGAGACCGCATTATAAATACTGGCGCGCATGCCGCCCACACTGCGGTGTCCGGCCAGATTCAGCAATCCGGCAGCTTCGCTCTGCTGCAAAAAGAGCTTGTCCAGACGACTGTCAGCCAGGGTAAACGGCACGTTCATGATTGAACGATTATTGATGGCAACCGGATTGGCATAAAAATCATGGCCATCAATAAACTGATACAGATGAGATGCCTTGCGATGATTGGCTGCCGCGATCGCCGCAACCCCACCCTGTTCTTTCAGCCACTCGAACACCAGGCCAGCCAGATACCAGCTGTAGGTCGGTGGCGTGTTATACATGGAGCCGTGATCCGCACACACCTTGTAATCAAACATGGTAGGAGTTGCCGCCTGAGCCTTGCCCAACAGGTCGTCACGAATAATCACCACACACAGGCCCGCCGGGCCAATATTTTTCTGTGCACCCGCGTAAATCATGCCGAAGCGACTGACATCCAGCGTATCAGACAGAATCGCTGATGACAGGTCAGCCACCAGCGGCACATCCCCGGTAGCGGGAATATAATCAAACGCCACACCACCAATCGTTTCATTAGGGCAATAGTGGACGTAATCGGCATCGGCGTTTAATGCCAGCTCCGACTGTGTTGGGGCCGAGGTAAAATGATTGTCTTCGGTATTAGCAATGACCCGCACATCGGCAAAGCGCCGGCCCTCTGCCAGGGCTTTTTTCGACCACTGACCCGTCACAATCTGATCGACCTTGCCACTGCCATTCGCCAGATTCAGCGGGATCATGGCGAACTGACTGCTGGCCCCCCCCTGCATAAACAACACTTTATAGTTGTCAGGAATGGCCATCAGGTCGCGCAGATCCTGTTCGGCTTTTTCTGCCACCGCCACAAAATCAGCGCTGCGGTGACTCATTTCCATAATAGACAGGCCCTTGCCGTGCCAGTCTGCCAATTCCAGGCCCGCTCGTTCCAGCACCGCAGTGGGCAGCGCTGCCGGGCCGGCACAAAAGTTAAACACTCGGTTCATCAGATTGATTGCTCTGTATTACAGGCGCCGGAGCGCCCCATCCAGACGAACGCAGCTTTTATTCCACGTCGTCGCCATTGTCTTCGGTGTCGTTTGCTTCTGTGCCATCCGTGTCAGTACTGACGCCGTCATCATCAAGGTCATCACTATCAAGGTCATCACTGCTGCCCGCTTCCGCTGCAGAGGCATCCGCACTAGCGCCACTGACGACAGTATCATCGCCTTCGGCCAGCGCAGCCAGTACGGCTTCGTCGTCTTCAGGATCACAGATACGTTCCAGACCAACCAGTTTTTCCTTGTCGCTGACGCGAATCAGGGTAACGCCCTGAGTGTTACGGCCCAGCAGTGATACTTCGTTAACATGTGTCCGCACCAGGGTGCCCTGATCACTGATCAGCATCACTTCCTCGCCATCAAACACCTGTACGGCACCCACCATGCGACCATTACGGTCATTGGTGACCATGGCAATAACTCCTTGTGTACCGCGTCCCTTGGTCGGGAACTCGGTCACTTCGGTGCGCTTGCCAAAGCCGCGTTCCGAGGCGGTCAGAATGGCGCCGTTTTCCTGTGGAATAATCAGCGCGATCACCATCTGACCCTGACCCAGGGTAATACCCCGCACGCCACGAGCAGTGCGGCCCATCGGCCGAACGCCGCCCTTGCCTTCACTGTCCTGGCCTTCATAGAAACGAACCGCCTTGCCCGCATCAGAAAGCAGCATAATATCGCGTGAGCCATCGGTAATGGCAACACCCACCAGATGATCACCTTCGTCCAGCTCACACGCGATCAGACCGCTGGAGCGCGGACGGGAAAACTGGTCAAGCGAGGTTTTCTTCACCGTCCCCCGCGCCGTCGCCATAAAGACGTAATTGTCTTCGCGGTACTCAACCACCGGCAGAATCGCGGTAATGCGTTCGCCTTCGTCCAGCGCCAGGACGTTCACAATCGGGCGGCCCTTGGCGTTACGGCTGGCCTGCGGAATATCGTACACCGTCAGCCAATAGACCTTGCCCGCATCGGTAAAACACAGCACCGTATCATGGCTGTTCACCACTAACAGATGTTCGATAAAGTCTTCATCTTTGACCGATGTCGCCGAGCGACCCTTGCCGCCACGCTTCTGAGCCTGATAGGCATCAATCGGCTGAGTCTTGGCATAGCCGCTGTGCGACAACGTCAGCACCAGATCTTCTTCAGGAATCAGATCCGCCATGCTCAGATCACGTTTCACCACCATGATTTCGGTTTTGCGGCCATCGCCGTACTCTGCGCGAATGGCTTCCAGCTCCTCACGAATCACGGTCATCAAACGCTCTGCACTGCCGAGAATTTCCAGATACTCGGCGATTTCTTCGAGTTTTTGCTGGTATTCTTCGATCAGTTTTTCATGCTCAAGGCCGGTCAGTTTCTGCAAGCGCAGATCAAGAATGGCCTGCGCCTGCGCCGGTGACAGATGATACTTGCCAGCCCGGAAACCAAATTCTTCAGGCAGATCGTCCGGACGACAGGCGTCTTCACCGGCACGCTCCAGCATATCCAGCACATCACCTGGATCCCAAGCGGTAGCGATCAGTTTTTCTTTGGCTTCGGCCGCATTGGTTGATTCCTTGATCAGCTGGATCACCGGATCAATATTTGCCAGTGCCAGTGCCAGGCCTTCGAGCAAATGGCCACGTTCACGCGCCTTGCGCAAATCAAAAATGGTGCGACGGGTGACCACTTCGCGGCGGTGCTTGACGAAGGCTTCCAGCAACTGCTTCAGGTTCAGCGTGCGGGGCTGGCCATCAACCAGTGCCACCACGTTAATGCCAAACACACCTTGCAACTGGGTCTGGGCGAACAAGTTGTTCAGCACCACTTCCGGCATTTCGCCACGGCGCAGCTCAATCACAATGCGCATACCGTCCTTGTCGGACTCATCACGCAGCTCGGTGATACCTTCAAGTTTCTTTTCTTTGACCAGCTCGGCGATTTTTTCAATCAGACGGGCCTTGTTCACCTGATAGGGAATCTCGGTGAAGATGATGCTGACCTTGCCGTTTTTTTCGTCGGTTTCGAAGTGATGACGGGCGCGCAGGTAAATACGGCCACGACCGGTACGATAGGCTTCGACAATACCATCACGGCCGTTAATAAAGGCACCGGTGGGGAAATCCGGGCCCGGAATAAATTCCATCAGCGCATCAATATCGAGATCCGGATTGTCAATCAACGCCAGACAACCGGTCAGAACTTCGGTCAGGTTGTGCGGCGGAATATTGGTCGCCATACCGACGGCAATACCGGACGAGCCATTTACCAGCAAGTTTGGTACACGGGTCGGCAATACCTCTGGAATCTGCTCGGTGCCATCGTAGTTGGGCACCCAGTCGACGGTGTCTTTCTCAATATCAGCCAGCATGTCATGGCTGATCTTGTCCATGCGAATTTCGGTATAACGCATGGCCGCTGCCGAGTCACCGTCAACGGAGCCGAAGTTGCCCTGACCATCCACCAGCGTATAGCGCATGGAGAAATCCTGGGCCATACGCACAATGGTGTCGTAAACAGCAGAGTCACCGTGGGGGTGGTATTTACCAATCACGTCACCGACCACACGGGCAGATTTCTTGTATGGCTTGTTCCAGTCGTTGTTCAGTACATTCATCGCATGCAGTACGCGACGATGAACCGGTTTGAGACCATCCCGAACATCCGGCAACGCCCGTCCGACAATCACGCTCATGGCGTAGTCGAGGTACGATTGTTGCAATTCATCTTCGATGTTAATCGGGAGAACTTCTTTGGCTAACTCACCCATAGACTATTAAGATCCGTGCTGTATCGCTTGGCCACATACCGTGGCGATGGCATTCACTTGACTGTATTGACTGCAGTGACGGTACAATTGAACGGACACCCGCAACAACGACTGCCAGAGCATAATTCAGTACCCTTGCCGCACTGTGCTGACCGCTGCAAAGCCGAGCCCATCCAGTACCGCAAAACAAAGCGCGCAGCATACCATAAAAGCACTGATAACCTAGTACACTCCCTGCCAGAAGCGTCTCAGAACAACCACAAGCCCACGCTGGACAAAATGTCCGGCAGCGGACGTCTTTTCAGACAAAAGCGCTCCATTGCCCTTGACGGCCGCCCAAACCGCATTTTTGAATCCCAATCTTGCGTACTCGTCAAGTCTGCAGTCGCGAACACCCCCGAACGATGGATATAATCGCCCCTGCACCCGCCACTTGCTGGCGGCAACTCCCACTCTCAATCAAATGAGGACTGTTCATGGCTGCAGATCTGCGCCTCAACGCCCGTTGGCTGGTGCCAATGGACGGCAACAAACCGATCATCGACCATGCGTCGGTTTTTGTGACCCATGGCCGCATCGAAGCCATCGAGCCGTCATCGTCCGAACGCAGCGCCCGGCACACCATCGAACTGCCTCATCACGCGCTGTTACCCGGCTACATCAACGCCCACGGCCACGCCGCCATGTCCCTGTTCCGTGGCTTGGCCGATGACCTGCCACTGATGAACTGGCTGCAACACCACATCTGGCCAGCAGAAGCACAATGGGTCAGCAGCGAGTTCGTGCGTCAGGGCACAGAACTGGCGATTGCTGAAATGATCCGCTCCGGCACCACCACCTTTGCTGACATGTACTTTTATCCGCAGGACGCCATTGACGCCTCACTGGCCGCTGGCATACGTCACGTCAGCTTTACGCCGATTCTGGACTTCCCCACCAATTACGCCAGCAACGCCGACGAATACATCCAGAAAGCCCTGGCAGTGCGCGACCAATACCAGCACCACGATCTGGTCACGCTGGGGCTAGGCCCTCATGCTCCCTATACGGTTTCTGATGCGCCGTTACGGCAGATTCGGATCATCGCCGACGAACTGCAGCTGCCAGTGCAAATTCATTTGCACGAAACCGCCTTTGAAGTTCAGGACAGCCTCGAGCAACTGGGCAAGCGCCCTATCGAACGCCTGTTCGATCTGGGTTTCCTGAGCAAGGATGTCAGTTGTGTGCACATGACCCAGATTAACGACAGCGATCTCGACCTGATCAAACAAAGTCGTGCCAGCGTTATCCACTGCCCGGAATCCAATCTCAAGCTGGCCAGTGGTTTTTGCCCAACCGCACGACTATTGGCAGCCGGAATCCCGCTGGGCCTCGGCACTGACGGCGCCGCCAGCAACAACGATCTCAATCTGCAGGCAGAAATGAAAACCGCCGCCATGCTGGCCAAGGCCGTAGCAGCAGATGCCGCAGTGGTTCCTGCCTTGCAGGCGCTGCATATGGCCACGCTGGGCAGCGCGCAAGCCCTGGGGATTGACCAGTACACCGGCTCAGTCGAAATCGGCAAATGGGCAGACTTACAGGCCGTCGATCTGTCGCAATTACCCCAACAACCCCTTTACGATCCCATCTCGCAACTGGTCTATACCGACAGCAGCCGTTACACCAGCCACGTCTGGGTGGCAGGCAAGGCACTGCTGAGCGAAGCAGAATTGACCCACATTGACGTCGACAGACTGACCGCCACTGCCAGGCAATGGTGTCAGCGTATTCGCCCGAATTAACCCGAGATCCCGACGGGACAACAGGAAATCACTATGACCGAACACAGCACGCCGAACGTCGACCCTGCCGAAATCGCCAAGTTTGAAGCTCTGGCCAGCCGCTGGTGGGATCCAGAGAGCGAATTCAAGCCCTTGCATGACATCAATCCGTTACGCTGCAATTACATCGATCAAGCCGCCGAACTGGCAGGCAAAAACGTGCTGGATGTTGGTTGCGGCGGTGGCCTGCTGTGCGAAGCCATGGCCCAGCGAGGTGCCAGTGTTACCGGTATCGACCTGGGCGACGCTCCGCTGAATGTCGCCCGTCTGCACGCCCTCGAATCCGGCGTCAGCATCAACTACCAGCGTATTGCCGTCGAAACGCTGGCAGCGCAGCAAGCCGCCAGTTTCGACGTCGTCACCTGTCTCGAAATGCTCGAACACGTACCCGACCCGGCATCCATCATCCGTGCTTGCGCAACACTGGTAAAACCTGGGGGCAAGGTGTTTTTTTCGACCCTCAACCGCAACCCCAAAGCCTATGGCATGGCCATTCTTGGTGCTGAATACCTGCTGAAAATGCTGCCCGCAGGAACTCATGATTACAGCAAGTTCATCAAACCGAGTGAACTGACCCGCTGGTGTCGCCAGGCAGGCCTGCAGGCCGACCACATCACCGGCATGACCTACAACCCGCTGTTCAAGAGTTACAAATTGAACGACCAGGACGTCAGCGTAAACTATCTGATTGCCACTACCCGCCCATCACAGGACGACGCATGAGCCAACCCTACCCGCATGCCATCCTGTTTGATCTGGATGGCACATTACTCGATAGCGCGCCCGACTTTTTTGGCGTCGTCAACTCATTGCGTCAGGAACTGGGCAAAGCACCACTGGCAACCGCCACCATCCGCCAGCAAGTCAGCAATGGTGGTGCAGCCTTGACCGAAATAACCTGGGAGGTCAGCCGCGATCATCCTGAATTTGGTGACTACCGCGAGCAGCTGCTGAGCCGCTACGGTGACTACCTCGCCAGTGCCAGCGCCCTGTTCCCCGGCTTCAGCGCCGTCCTGGACGAATTACAATTACTGGGCGTGCAGTGGGGTATCGTCACCAACAAACCGCGCCGTTTTGCCGAACCCTTACTGGAAAAGCTGGCGCTTGAAACGCCAGTATTGGTGTGCCCCGAAGACGTCAGCCTGGCCAAGCCTGATCCGGCAAGTCTGCTATTAGCCGCCACCCGACTGGGCCTAAAACCAGAGGCCTGCTGGTACGTCGGCGATCACCTCCGTGACATACAAGCAGGCAAGGCGGCTGGCATGCCAACCATCGCCGCCCTGTTTGGTTATATAGAGGATCATGATGATCCGCAGCGCTGGCAAGCCGACGCCTGCATCAATACCCCGGATGAACTGATCACTCTGCTTGGCCAGCAACCATTATCACGCTAACGGGCGTCAGAATCCGACCACCAGTGCCTGGATCAGCTCTATCGGCTAATCAACGTACGCACTGATCCGACTCATCAGACCAAGGATTTTCGAATGACCGCAACACAACCCCTGCAAGGTCGCACCATTATGGTAACCGGCGCGGGCTACGGCATCGGCCGTGAAGCCGCACTGACCTACGCCCGTGCCGGTGCCACCGTGCTGTTACTGGGACGCACCCAGGAAGCACTCAACGACACCTACGACCTGATTGAAGCAGAGCAGCTGCCGCAAGCGGCAGTACTGCCCTTCGACCTTGAAAGCAGCGAAGAAACGCCCTATCAACAGCTGGCCCAATTAATCAAAGAGCATTTTGGTCATCTGGATGGTCTGTTGCTGAATGCCGGGGTGCTCGGCCAGCGCACCCCGATTGATAACTACCACGCTGACACCTGGCTGAAGGTGATGCAGATTAACGTCAACGGCCAATTTCTACTGATCAAACACCTGCTGCCGCTGTTACACAAGGCCCCGGCAGATGCCTCAATCCTGTTTACCAGCAGCAGTGTTGGTCGCACCGGTCGCGCCTACTGGGGTGCCTATTCGGTTTCCAAATTTGCCACCGAAGGGCTGATGCAGGTATTGGCGCAGGAACTGGAAAACACCAGTAATATCCGCGTTAATGCCATCAATCCCGGAGCCACCCGCACCACCATGCGAGCCGCAGCTTACCCGGTAGAAAACCCAGCCGATGTCACAGCGCCCAGCGCCATCATGCCGCTGTACTTGCATCTGATGAGTCCGGCAGCTATCGGTATTCATGGTCAAAGCCTGGATGCCCAGGGAGATAATGCTTTTTTGATCGACTAACGATCGTTTGATTCTTGCTGCGATAGCTTACTGAGTAGCTGCCACTGCATTCCTACGCAGCGCGTGGGAATGCGACAATCATTGGCTCCTATGCGCTGGTGTGGAGCCGAACCTGCAACGGCATTTCCGCAGCACTGTGGGAACGAGAACATCTGACTCCTGACAAAATATTGACAAAACCTTCAAGGCAAACGCCAGAAAACATGTTTCCTCTCTCGGCAATCCTTGCCGCTCTGCCGCAGCTGTTGCCGCCTGATACCAGAAAATAAATATAATGCATTGAATTTAATGGAGTTTTATAAAAAACCAACAATGGCATGAAATTCGCTAAATACCTCACATCTTAATAATAAACCGGCAAGAGGTAGCGACTGGTGACCCCATTACAAAGCAGTGGCCAGGTCGGAAAGGCAATCGCCCCATTCGGCGAACTGGCATTCAAGCCCGATATTCGGCCCGACGTACTATTCCGGCTCACTGGCAAACTCCAGAGCACGCTCGAGCTGCCCCTGCTGATTGAAATTTTTTTCAAGAATATACAAAGCAGCGTGTCTGTCGATGGCATCAGTTATCGGGTACGTGAGCGCCAGATTGTTGTTAGCCAAGGGCGAACCAGTGCCCACAGCGTCAACTATGAGCTCAGTACCCACGGTGACAAGGTTGGCGAGCTGATTTTCTTCCGCTCCAGCCGCTTTCCCGAGTATGAACTGGCCAATATTGAAGGCTTGCTCAGCACGCTACTGCATCCCTTGCGTAACGCCTTGCTCTATCAGGAAGCACTGGACGCGTCCTTCAGGGACTCACTGACCGGAGCAGGCAACCGGGTAGCACTGGATCGGACACTGGATCGGGAGATAGAACTGAGTCGTCGCCATGAACAGCAGCTGTCGTTGCTGATGCTTGACCTGGACAATTTCAAGAGCATCAACGATCAACACGGCCACAGCAGCGGCGATGCCGTATTAAAGGAAACCGTACGAGCCATCACGGACTGTATGCGCCAGACCGACCTTTGTTTCCGTTATGGCGGAGAAGAATTTCTGATATTGCTGAGTAACGCCAGCCAGGCAGACGCCTTGATTGTCGCCGATCGCATTCGTGAAACCATCAGCAAACTGCTGATCCCCGCAACCCAAACAACCACCATGACCGCAACTGCCAGTATTGGCTGTGCCAGCCTGACTGTGTCCGACTCCCGTCAAAGCCTGATTCACAGGGCAGACCTGGCACTTTACACTGCCAAGAACCGGGGTCGAAACTGCGTGGTAGGCGAGGCAACCCTGTCGCAGGGCCTGATGAAAGAAAAGCGCCAGTAGCGCTCTCCTTCAATGCCACCTTCAGGCGTCAGGGCTGTGACGCTTGGGGCGAGCACTGGCTTGCTGGCGGATTTTCTGGCGTTTCTGATGACGCTGGAACTGCTCCTTTTCCTTCCCGATCAGACGGCGTATACGCTTGCGTTCCAGACCCACCGAATCCGACAAGTCATTCAATTCGCGCTGCCCCAACTCGACCCAGGTTCCGACCGGAATATTGGATGGCAGAAAAATACAGCCGTAACGTACGCGTTTAAGACGACTGACTTCAATACCCTGGCTTTCCCACAGGCGTCGAACCTCGCGGTTACGCCCTTCCATCAGCACAACGTGAAACCACTTGTTCTGACCTTCGCCATCGAAGTACTTCACATCGGCGAACTTGGCCATGCCATCATCCAGCAGTACGCCTTCTTTCAAACGGGTAATCATGGCTTCGTCAACGTCACCACGTACCCGTACCGCATATTCGCGGTCAACACCGGTCGATGGGTGCATCAGTCGGTTGGCCAACTCACCATCCGTGGTAAACAGCAATAAACCACTGGTGTTAATGTCCAGGCGGCCCACGTTGACCCAGCGCTCACCTTTGGTCTTGGGCAAATGCTCAAAGACGGTCGGACGCTTGTCTGGATCCGTGCGGCTACATACTTCACCGACCGGCTTGTTGTACGCCAGCACACGACGGTCACGACCAATATCATCCAGTTTGATTGGACGACCATCGAGGCGCACGTCATCGTGTTTGTCGGCACGATCACCCAATACGGCGGTTTTACCATTCAGGCCGACACGGCCTTCGGCAATCCAGCGTTCGGCTTCACGACGCGAGCTGGCAACGGCACTGACGGCGAGGATTTTCTGTATACGTTCTTTCATGACTGGTTATCTTGTTTCCGGGCATCCTCTGCATCGTGTTCCGATGCCGCTGAGGTTGCAGATGTCTGGGAAGCGTCCCGGTGTTCTGATTGCTGCAGCCGGTCGATCAAATCGCCGAGCTGCTTCCGGGCCGGGCCGCCCTCTGTATTGCTACCTTGTTTTACCTTGCTACCGCCGTGCAGGTCTTCTTCATTACGGGCAAACAGATTCTGTTCGACCTTGGCCACCAGCACGTCGGCCTGCGCCAGATCATCGGCAGTGGCATCCAGCACATCTGCTCCACGCCTGGCGACGTCTTCATTTCGGGTAAATGTATAATCGTCATCAGGACGACGTTTGGCTTCGGCATCATCGCCCAATGCCAGCTTGCGATTGGCCTCATCCAGTTCCCGTATTGCCATCAATGACGGTAGCTGGTCGAGACTGCTGAGGCCAAAATAATCGAGAAATTCTGCTGTGGTGGCGAACAGGGCTGGTCGGCCAGGTACATCACGATGGCCAACCACTTTGATCCATTCACGTTCCAGTAATGTTTTGATAATACTGGAACTGACCACAACCCCCCGCACATCTTCAATATCACCACGGCTAACGGGCTGACGATAGGCGATCAGCACCAGGGTTTCCAGCAATGCGCGGGTGTAACGCGGTGGCCGTTCTTCCCACAACCGGCTCACCCAGGGCATGGTGTGCTGACGCACTTGCAAACGATAACCGCTGGCGACCCTGACCAGTTCTATCCCCCGACCCTGCAGCTGGCTGTCCAGCAGTTCAAGTGCTGCCCGCAGTTCGGAGTTGAGCGGTTGACGCTGTTCATCAAACAAACTGGCCATCCGCTCCAGTGACATTGGCGCGGCATGCACCAGCATCGCGGCTTCCAGCACTGACGCCAGCTGCGCTGGCGTCAGTGCATGACCAGCACCCGCTAGCCGGTATGTATCGCTGCCAGCTTCACTCATCGTCGGCATATGCTCCGTTGGATGGTTTTATACGGACATGGATCGGGCCAAATTGCTGCTGTTGCACCAATTCAACCAGTTTTTCCTTGACCAGTTCAAGCACGGCCAAAAACGTTACCACGACCCCCAAACGACCTTCTGCCGGATCGAACAGCTGAATAAAAACGATAAAATCATTGCCACTCAATCGCTCCAGCACCTGGCTCATACGCTCCCGCGTCGACAGTTGCTCACGCTGAACCTCATGATGCTCGGTACGATCAGCCCGCCGCAAGACATCCGCATACGCCAGCATCAATTCGCGCAGATCCACCTCTGGATGCAAACGTTTCAGCGTCGGCGGGTCAACCATCAGACTGGCCTGCTGCCAATCGCGCTCCATACGCGGCAGCGCATCGAGGTCTTCGGCCGCTGTTTTGAAGCGTTCGTACTGCTGCAAGCGCCGGATCAGCTCGGCACGGGGGTCTTCTTCCTCGTCGCTGTCGCTGTCGCGGAGACGCGGCAACAACATCCGGCTTTTGATCTCTGCCAACATGGCAGCCATGACCAGGTATTCGCCAGCCAATTCCAGCTGCATGGTTTGCATCATATCGATGTAACGTAAATACTGGTCGACGATATCCGCCACGTTGACGTCAAGAATATCGAGATTCTGCTTGCGAATCAGATACAGCAACAGATCCAGTGGCCCTTCAAACTGCTCAAGGAAAACCTCCAGTGCATCTGGCGGTATGTATAAATCCAGCGGCAACTGGGTGAACGGCTGCCCCTGCACCAAGGCAAAGGGCATGTCACGCTGACCTGGAGTGGTTGGTGCGACGGCATTGGCAGACGCTGGCAATACGTTGTCCTGCAAAGGTTTCACAGCCGCTCCTGACAGGTTATTGCAACACGTTTCAAAGCCGTGAGTACAAGGCCCAAATAACCCCAAAAGCGCAGTTTATACGTGATACATGAGTCGCCTGAAGCATTTTCAACATCGTTAGTTCAACACAGCTATCGCAATCCAGTCAGAGCAACAGCGCCAGATTGTCGACCGCCGCTTAGCGGTAGCTCAGACCCATCGCTTCACGTAACTCATCCAGCGTTGCACGCGCGGCATCGCGCGCCTTGTCAGTGCCATCGGCAATCAGGCTGCGCAGTAAATCCGGCTCTTGTTGGTACTGGAAGGCACGGGCACGGATCGGCTCCTGTTCCGCCACTATCGCATCAATCACTGGCTGCTTGCACTCCAGACAACCCCATTGCCCACCCCGGCAAGCATTCTGGACACGCTGCTGTATGGCATCATCCGAATAAACCCGGTGAAACTGCCATACCGGGCAGACATCCGGATTACCAGGATCGCTCAGTCTCACTCGCGCAGGATCGGTGCGCATTGTACGTATTTGCTGACTGACCTCATCAGGCTCGGCTCGCAGCGGAATAGTATTGGCGCTGGAATTGGACATTTTTTCACCATCCAGACCCGGCATTTTGGCCGTCGGTGCCAGCATGACTTGCGGTTCAGGCAAGATCGAGCGGCCAATGCCTTCCAGATAACCGATCAACCGCTCCTGGTCTGCCAGGGTCAGACTGGTCTGCTCACGCACCAGCGCCTGGGCCGTCAGCAAGGCATCACCATTACCGTGGGATAAAAAATCCTTGCGTAATTCCTTGTACAATTTACCGAGTTTTTTACCAAGTTTTTTTAACGCCAGCCGGGCATTATCCTCGAAGCCAGCTTCGCGGCCATACAAGTAATTAAAGCGTCGGGCCAGCTCGCGTGCCATTTCAATATGGGCAACCTGATCGGCGCCCACCGGCACCAGGCCAGCACGATAGGTGAGAATATCCGCCGCTTGCAGCAGGGGGTATCCGAGCAGACCGTAAGTCAATCCTTCTGATTCCCGCAGTAACGACTGCTTGTCTTTATAGCTGGGCACTCGCTCCAGCCAGCTCTGGGGCGTCAACATCGACAGCAGCAGGTGCAATTCTGCCTGTTCCGGCACCTTGCTCTGAATAAACAGGGTAGCCGAACCCGGATTAATCCCGACGGCCAGCCAATCGATCAGCATGTCCCAGACATTGGCCGACAGCGACTGAGGGTGTTCGTATTCCGTCGTCATGGCATGCCAGTCGGCGACAAAGAAAAAGCACTCGTACTCGTGCTGCAGGCGCACCCAGTTTTTTAACACGCCATGATAATGACCGAGATGCAACCGACCTGTCGGACGCATGCCAGACACCACCCGCCGCTGGGAATCCACGGAGCTCAAATAACGTCCCTCTTGTATTGATCCAGTCGTTCGGGGTATTCCGGCGTCAGACGCCGGAGACAATCCGTACCGATGACCCGTCTCGCTGGATGGACGTTCACAACAACCGGGCGATACCCACCGCCTGTCGCACCTCAGCCATCAATGGTTCACTGATGGCACGGGCCTTGGCAGCACCAGCCTGAAGTTGTTCTTCGATATCCTGCGGACGTTCCATCAGGTCATTATAACGTTCACGCGCTTCGGCCAATTCCGCATTAATCAGTTCAAACAGCTGTTTCTTGGCTTCGCCCCAGGCGATACCTTCAGCAAACGCCTGACGCATGGCGGCGGTTTGGTCGGCGGTGGCAAAAGCCTGCCAGATCTGGAAAACCGTGGAGCTGTCCGGGTCTTTGGCTTCACCCGGTTCCAGCAGGTTGGTCTTGATCTTGTTGATGTGTTTTTTCAGCTGTTTTTCAGGCAAAAAGAGTGGAATGGTATTGCCATAGCTTTTGCTCATCTTGCGGCCGTCGAGACCTTGCAGCACGGCCACATGCTCATCCACCACATAGTCTGGCAGGGTCAGGATCGATGAATGGTTGCCGTAGATATGATTAAACCGCTGTGCCATATCGCGGGCCATTTCGACGTGCTGAATCTGATCCTTGCCCACGGGTACATGAGAGGCGCCAAACATCAGGATATCCGCCGCCATCAATACTGGGTAACTGAACAGCCCCATGGTGATGGCCTTGTCGGCATCTTCACCTTCCGCCATATTGGCATCTACAGATGCCTTATAGGCGTGCGCCCGATTCATCAGCCCCTTGGCGCAAATACAGCTAAGAATCCAGCACAACTCGGTGATCTGGGGGATATTCGATTGGCGATAAAAAACAGCTTTGTTGGTATCCAGCCCCAACGCCAACCAGGTAGCGGCAATTTCTTTGGTGGACTGCTGCACCGCAGCCGGATCCTGGCACTTGATCAGGGCATGGTAATCCGCCAGAAAATAGAAGGATTCGTTGGCGTCTTCCCTGCTGGCCTCAATAGCCGGACGAATGGCACCGACGTAGTTCCCCAGGTGAGGGGTTCCGGTGGTGGTGATACCGGTCAGCACCCGCTTGGGGCCGCTGGTTTGCGCGGTGACATTCGAGGTGTCTTGAATCATACAAATCATCCAGGCTGGCGAAACAACAAAACGCGCATCATACCGGTTTTATGCCCGACTGCCAGCCCAGTACCAGACGCCTAGCCGAGGATATCCGACGCATCACCAACGCCCTGCCGAACCAGCTCTGGCACCTCTTCGGTCATATCAATCACAGTCGTGGCTTCAAAACCGCAGTAACCGCCATCAATAATCAGATCGAGCTGGTTTTCCAGCGCTTGACGAATGTCGTAGGGGTCGGATAACGGCATGTCATCGCCAGGCATAATCAGCGAGCTGGTCATCAGCGGCTCGTTCATGGCATCCAGTAACGCCATGGCGATGGCGTTGTCAGGAACCCGAATGCCAATGGTGCGTTTTTTCGGGTGCATCAACAAGCGCGGCACTTCGCGAGTGGCCGGCAAAATAAATGTGAAAGCACCCGGCGTATGGGCCTTGAGCAGTCGATACTGGCTGTTATCAACCTTGGCAAACGTTGCCAGCTCGGAAAAATCCCGACACAGCAGGGTAAAATTGTGCTTTGGTCCCAGTTGGCGCAGACGCTGAATCACTTCGGTGGCTTTTTTATCACCAATACGACAGGCCAGCGCGTAGGAGCAGTCCGTAGGTATAACCCCGACTCCTCCCTTGCGCAGTATTTCGACCGCCTGATTAATCAGCCGGGCCTGGGGGTTTTCCGGATGTATCTGTAAAAACTGGCTCACATGAGCTCCTGTAACATTCAAACTGTTGCCATTGTCAACACAACGACTGCCTTGCTAGGGGGCGTTCTCAATTAGTTAACGCGTCCTGTTATGGAGAAAAAATCCATCAGGCAAGGCGTTGAACGCAGAGAATGGTGGGCCCTTTTCAAGTTCAACAACACCGCATGATGGATTTTTAACCATAACCCTTCGGGCTGAGGCCAGTTGACTCCAGAACGGTGTTATTCGTCACTTATTTAGCACGCCCTGTTTATTAAACACAGGAGGCACTCCTCATGGCTTGTTCTGAAGCCAACGGGCTCTCAGCAGGTTCGATTGACCAATTGAGAACGCCCCCTAGCCAATAATATGGCTAACGAATACGTGACTGTCAGGCATATGACGACGAATTACGCCGGGATAGACACCTGCCACTGTTGCCATACCGGCGTAATCAGTGATGGAAACGTCGGCATAACGCCCAGTTCCAGGCCAAAACGATTCGGGCCATGGTAATCACTGCCGCAAGATCCGAGCATATTAAACTCCCGCGCCAACGCCGCCATCTGGCCTGACTGGTTGCTGTCCATCTTGCCGTAACTCACTTCCAGCGCCTTGCCACCTGCAGCAGCAAAATCACGGATGCAGCTGCGCAGCTTGGTGCGGGTCATATTATAAAGGTGGGCATGGGCCAGCACCGGCGTACCTCCGGCAGCCACAATCCACTCAACCGCCGTGGTCATTTCTGGCCAGCCGCTTTTGACATCGCCTATTTTGCCAGCGCCCAGCAATTTGCTGAACGCATGCTGGATGCTGGGCACCAGGCCCTTTTCAACCAGGTATTTGGCGAAATGGGGACGCCCCAACTGGTCTGCGCTGGTGTTACCGAAAGCGATCACATCTGCCAGCGGTATGTCACAACGCAGTTTTTTTGCTAGCCGTGCTGCAATAATTTCCGCTCGCGCCGCCCGCACTGAGCTCTGATGCTGCTCGGCCTGTTGCATCACTGCGGCGTCCGGGTCAAAACCGAGCCCGACAATATGAACCGATACACCGCTCCAGACCGTAGACAATTCAATCCCAGGAATCAGCCGAATACCCAGCTCTGCCGCCGTATTCCGGCCGCGGCGGAACCCGTCTACCGTATCATGGTCTGTGATCGCCAGGGTTTTGATACCACGCCCGGCAGCAAGGCGTACCAGTTCATCCGGCGGAAAGTGGCCGTCGGATGCATTACTGTGGCAGTGCAAATCGATCTCTGAGTTCACGTGGACGCTCTTGGTAGGTTCAGCCATAATCGCCCCATTGTAATAGGACATAGAATGCGAAGCGAATGAAGTTACTCCTGGATTTTTTACCGATTGTTGTTTTTTTTCTGACCTACAAGTTCGCACCGGAACTGATTGAATGGGTATCGCCCTGGTTGAATGCCAACCAGCAGGCCTCGCTACACGCAATGGAACCGATTGTGCTGGCCACCGCCGTACTGATCCCGGCAACCATTTTGCAGATTATCTATACCCGCCTGAGCACCGGCAAGGTCGAGAACATGCACCTGGTCACGCTGGCGCTGGTCGTCGTGATGGGCAGTGCCACGGTCATTTTGCAAGATAAAACCTTTATCCAATGGAAACCCACCGTCGTTAACTGGTTATTTGCCGCTGCCTTTCTCGGCACCTACTGGGTCACCGGCACCACACTGTTGCAGCGGATGATGGGGCAGAACCTGACCCTGCCCGTGTCAGTTTGGATACAGTTGAATTATGCCTGGGTTGCCTTTTTCCTGCTGAGCGGGATTGCCAACCTGGTTGTTGCCTACAACTTTTCTGAAGATATTTGGGTAAACTTCAAGTTATTTGGCCTACTGGGGCTGACTATTGTTTTTATCATGGCCCAGTCAATCTTTTTATACCGATACATGAACCATGAGGAGCCCTGAACCATGTGGTACGCCATTATCAGCCAGGACGTCGCCAACAGTCTCGATCAACGTCTGTCGGCCCGCCCTGCACATTTAAAACGCCTGCAAACCCTGTCAGCCGAGGGTCGTCTGCTAGTCGCTGGCCCCCACCCTGCCATTGATAGCGAAGATCCCGGCAGCGAAGGATTTACCGGCAGCCTGGTGATTGCCGAATTCAACTCACTGCCAGATGCCCAGCGCTGGGCCGATACCGACCCCTATATCGACGCCGGTGTGTATCAGCAGGTCATCGTAAAACCGTTCAAGAAAGTGTTGCCATAAGGCAGCCTGCAAGGAGTAAGACGTGAAGCTGTTAACGCAACTGGGTTTATGCCTGATCATCGCCACAGGCACTACCAGCGCCCTGGCCGAACAAACGGCCGAAGGTGATCGCTATGTTGCCGTATCCTCCGGTGAAAAGCGTTATGTCACCGACACCCTGTGGCTGCAATTGCGCTCCGGCCCCACCGCCCAGCACCGGATTATTCAGGCGCTGAAAAGTGGCGAACATCTGGTATTGCTGGGCGAAAATGCCGACGCCGGTTATTCACTCGTTCGTACCGACAAGGGTAATGAAGGCTGGGTTCTGACCCGCTACCTCGACAACGAGCCGACCGCCCGTGAGCATTTGGTGTTGGCCAACCGTGAGCTGGAAAAAGCCCGTGCTGAACTTTCAACCGCCACCGAGCGCTTGCAAACACTGGAAAGCGAAGTCAAAAGCTTGCGTTCAGAACGCAGCACTCTGGAACAAAAAACAGAAAAAGCCACCCAGGAACTGAGCAGCATCCGCGAAGTATCATCCGGCGCACTGGCCCTGGATGAAAAAGCCCGCAAGCTGTCTACCCGCAATCAGGAGCTGGAAATCCAGCTCGAAGCCATGAGTGCAGAAAACGCGCAATTACGCGATGACCGCGACCTCAATCGCCTGATCTACGGCGGTGGTCTGGTCTTTCTCGGCATTCTGGCCGGGCTGATACTGCCCGCCCTGCGAGGTGGCCGCAAACACACCAGCGGTTGGTCCTGATAGCCGCCAAACACACCCGTTGCTCCGACTACACACCTTGGCCGGAGCGACACGACAGGCCTTAGCCCATTCCCTGTGGAGATATTCCGATGTACCGCCGTTTTTTACTGAAACAGCTGCTGGCCCTGAGCGCCGCACTGATGTTGTCATCCGCCTGGGCAGATCCCACTACCGAAGACTTGGTTCCGATTCGCCTGACCACCAACATGGGGCTCATTGAGCTGGTACTGGATCGCAGCAAGGCGCCGTTGTCGGTGGACAACTTTCTTACTTATGTGGCCAGCGGTCATTACAACCAGACCCTGTTTCACCGGGTCATTGGTGATTTTATGATTCAGGGTGGTGGTTACACTACCGATATGCGCCAGCGGGCAACCTTACCGCCCATCGCCAATGAAGCCAAAAACGGTCTTAAAAACGTTCGGGGAAGCATTGCCATGGCCCGCCGTGGCGATCCCGATAGCGCCACCAGCCAGTTTTTTATCAACCTGAAAGACAACGGCTTTCTGGATCACGGCAGCCGTGACTTTGGTTACGCCGTGTTCGGGCGTGTCACCGCTGGCATGGACGTGGTTGATGCCATCAGCAAGGTTGAAACGCTGCCGGGCGACAAACCCAAAGAGCCCGTCATCCTGATCAGTGTGGAACAAATTCAGTAACTTTCGCTGATCCTCTCATCACCATCCGGTACTGCCAGCCAGTACCGGTTTTTGCTACCATCAGCGCCCCGCTCCCAGTACCCGGAAAACCCGTGGCCGAAACAACCTCCCGCAGCAACGGCTCAAACAATACGTCGCACCGCACCCACTCACGGCCCGGCCCGTTACCTCCGTTGACCCCCCCGGAGATCACCTGGCAAAACGACGTACTGCCGGTATCCAGTCAGTTTGACGATCCTTATTTTTCCTTGCACGACGGTCTGGCAGAGAGTCGCTACGTCTTTCTGCAGCACAACCAGCTGCCGCACCGCTGGGCCAGCTGGCGTGGGCCATTTTGTATTGTTGAAACCGGGTTTGGTACCGGACTGAATTTTCTCACCACCTGGCAAGCTTTCCGGCAACAGCCAAACAATGACTGCTGGTTACATATCACCAGCATTGAAAAATACCCGCTATCCCGCCAACAGCTCTCCAGAGCACTGGCACTGTGGCCGGAGCTGGCAGAGTTGACCACACAATTACTGACGCAATATCCCGACGCCATCACCGGTTTTCACAGTCTTTGCTGGCCGGAGCAGCGAGTGCAGTTGACGCTGATACTGGATGATGTTGTCGATGCTTTGGCCGAGCTTTCCGGGCCGGTACATGCCTGGTATCTGGATGGATTTGCCCCGGCTAACAACCCGGAGATGTGGCAGCCTGATCTGTTCAAGCAGATTCGACGCCTAAGCCGACGCCATCCGCAACTGACAGGCTCAACCACACTGGCGACCTTTACCGCCGCCAGTGTGGTGCGCCGAGGGCTGCAAGGGGCAGGCTTTAACGTCTACAAACCCAAAGGCTATAACGGCAAACGGGAAATGTTGGCAGCCACCTATAAAGCCAGTATTGGCCCGGAGCAGCCACCAGAAGCCAATTCACAGCCTTGGATGACGCCCTCATTACCAACCCCGATGTCCCTCTCTGATAGCAGCGCGGCAGCGGTTATCATCGTAGGTGCCGGGCTGGCAGGTGCAACCACCGCCAGAGCACTGGCCGAGCGCGGTATCAAGGTGCAAGTTATCGATCAATCAGGTATCGCCACCGGCGCTTCCGGCAACCCTCAGGGAGGGCTGTATGTCAAACTGGCAGCCAACGACCAGGCGACCCATACCGAATTCTATCTGCACGCTTATCTCACCAGTTTGCGCTGGATGAATCGTCTGTTTGAGCCGTCCGCAGATGGGGTTTGGAATGCTTGCGGCGTCTTGCAACTGGCCTGGTCTGCGGCTGAACAACAGCGCCAGCAGAAATTTCTCGACCGCCTCCATTACCCAGCATCCTTGATTCAGCCGGTATCCGCTGCACAAGCCAGTGTGCTGGCTGGTAGTCCACAGCAACAAGGGGGGCTGTTCTTCCCTGCGGCTGGCTGGGTCAGCCCGGCTGATGTGTGCCAGCGGCTGTTGGATCACTCACTGATCGACGTCCAGATCGCTAATGTCAGTGCCATAACGCAACTCACCAACAAGCATTGGCAATTACAGCTCGATACAACAACAGATACAGCAGGAACAACGTCCAGCAGCCAGACCACCCAACAGCTGGTGATCGCCACCGCCGCTACCACCCAACAGTTGCTACCTGATACCTACCTGCCAATCAAATCCATTCGCGGCCAACTGACTTACCTCGATGCGGCACAAAGCCCGCCACTGACAACCGTACTGTGTGGTCGCAGCTATATGGCACCACCAAGGGAAGGACAACTGGTATTGGGCGCAACCTATCACCAGAATGATCCAGACAAGACACTGCGCGAGCAAGATCATCAAACCAACCTGGGCCACTTGCAGGACTTTGGCGATTTATGGGGTACGCTGGCCAGTAAAGTCAGTACACACAAACTGGTGGTCGGCGGCCGTACCAGTTTTCGCTGTACCACCCCCGACTACCTGCCAATGGCTGGCCCAGTCGTGGACACTGATCGTTTTATCCACTGTTACGCCCCCATGATCAAAAATGCCCGACAGATACCGGCTCGCAAGGCACCGCTACTGGAAGGACTCTGGATCAATCTGGGGCATGGTTCTCGCGGGCTGGCATCAGCGCCTTTATGCGCAGAGCTGCTGGCTTGCCAAATAACAGGCTCTGCGCTTCCGGTCAGCAACCGTGTGGCAGAAGCCTTGTGGCCAGGGCGATTTTTGTTAAGAGACATGATTCGGCGCAAATTACCGATCAAGCGGTGACGCACACCGCCAAACGCGGCATTAACAACAGAGAACAACAGAGGGAAAGGAAAAAATTAGCGACCGCTGGCTTAAACCACTCGTTTGAGCACCTTGCGTCGCTCTGCGGTTTCCCTGGCCCTTTCTGAATCTTCCCGAATCTTGCGCATCGAAGCCGACAACTCGGCACAGCAGGCACGAATGTCAGCCAACTGCGCTTTCATGGCGTCGATATCCTCAACGGCATCTGCAACTCGACGGCGCAGACGTTGTACCCGAATGTCAGTCATGGCTTCAGCCTCCTGAGGTGTATTGGCATACGGTCAGATCAACGTCCAGGCAGATCAGGATTTGATCAGATCATTTTCTGACCAGAGCAATGTGGCAGCTATTTTCGATCGGGTCAAATAACAACCGCACCTTGCCGGATTCAAGCTGCCCCATGACATGTTGCTTCTTGTCGGCCAGGCTGAATTCCACATCGCCATAATCCGTACCTTCGCGCAGCACAAATTCAGCCAGAATGTCATCCAGCGCCTCAGCGCTCAAACGATTCCAGGGTATTTCGAGCACACCGTGTTCCGGAGCGTCTTCTTGCGGATAATCAGAAGGCAAAACCAGCCTCCCTTTCCCATTCGCAGCTCATACGCAGCTCAGCATCAGAAGGGATATGGCCGCGATCCGCCTGCCAGCTAAACGTGTGCTTGCCCGACAATTCGGTTTCCAGATGTACGGTTGCCGATACCCAGAACATCGATTTTAACAGGGACTCAAACTGC
The DNA here is from genome assembly GCF_044962685.1 of Oceanobacter antarcticus. Taxonomy (NCBI): domain Bacteria; kingdom Pseudomonadati; phylum Pseudomonadota; class Gammaproteobacteria; order Oceanospirillales; family Oceanospirillaceae; genus Oceanobacter; species Oceanobacter antarcticus. The sequence goes on along the minus strand of NZ_JBBKTX010000021.1, from coordinate 8,988 downwards.
CGTAGCCAGGTCTCCCATTCGTACTCAACCGCCCGATAAGAGGCTGCAAAATGGATAATCTGGGTTTGATAGGTGCCATTCAGCAGGTGTTGCCCCGGCATGGCAAACATCTCCCGACACAATAAAGACCAATCATCATCCACTCCCAGAGGCAAACTCTGCAACGCCGCCCAGTTAGTGCGCCGCTCATTCTGGGCAATCACCTCCCGAGTACTGGGGCTATGACGAATAACGCCATACACAATGGATTCCTGATCGAAATGGTTCACGGGTCTGTCCTGAAGGCTCGATACCGCAATCATAAACAAAACCGCAACAGCGGCAAGCGTCTGACACGTATTGCGCGTACTGATAGTCATAAGGGGACATATTTAATCCTGCACGGCTCTGCGCGAGTGTTGCCGTTGTTCAGGGCAAGGCGGCCATGCGATTGCCGTCACAAAATCCGCAACAAGTACCAACCAAGCCACGTGTTTTAGCTGCCGTGTTTTAACTGCTGTGTTTTAACTGTAAGGGTGCCAACGGCATTCACTCAAGCGGAAATCATCATTTGACCCAGGGATCCTCCCTTGCCAAGGGATCACTCATCACACCAAACAGGCTGCGTAGCAGGCTCGCAGGATGACAATAGCCGAAGGCGTATTGCATCAAAATGTCTTTTTAATCACCTCGACGATTTATTGGCTTGGCAACAATCAATCCAGCCGCTTCTTAAACCTCACCGAGGCAAACAGCAACCCGACCACGGTAAATGCCAGCAACCACAGCATATCAAAGGTCTGTCCAGTCAGGCTGGCACCTCTCAGCACAATGCCACGAATCAGGCGCATAAAATGCGTGGCCGGCAGGGCTTCGGCAATCCATTGTGCCGGTTCCGGCATCGCATCGTAGGGGAACATAAAGCCGGATAATAAGATTGACGGCATTAAAATAAATACCGTCATCTGCATCGCCTGTAACTGCGTTTTGGTTATCGTGGAAATGACTAGGCCAATGGTCAGGCTGGCGCTGATAAACAGCAGCGCAGCCATCATCAGTGTCAGTAGCCCACCACGTATTGGAACAGAAAACACCAGGTGTCCGATACCAAGAATAATACCGACCTGAATAAACCCCACCAGAATATAAGGAACCACTTTACCGACCATTAATTCCAGAGTGTGTACCGGCGTGGTGATCAGAAATTCCATGTTGCCGTGCTCCCGTTCACGCACGATGGCGGCAGAGGTAAACATAATCATGGTCATGGTCAGAATAATGGCCAGCATTCCCGGTACGATATTCACCGCGCTGCGCTGCTCCGGATTAAAATATTGCACCAGTTCAAAGTGTGGTACCGGCAGCGTATATGCCTGATTGCTCAGTTCATTAAACGGCATATTACGTAAAGCCCGCAGGCTGGCGCTGATCATGGTATCTGAACCATCAACCAGCCATTGACCCACGGCTTGCAGCGGATTATCCGGCCCGTAGTGGATGCGTGTGTTGCCGGGAAAGTCCGGTTGGCTGAGCAGACGTCTGCTCATATCGGCTGGCAGGTAAAGTACGGCTTTGACTTCCCCCTGGGTGATGGCCTGTTCCGCCTCGGCCAGCGAATGATACACACGGCGGAAATTAACCGCCTGTGATGCTTCCAGTGCCTGCACCAGATAGCGGCTGTAACTGGACTGGCTGAGATCCAGTAAACCGGCCTGAACATGGCGCACATCGGTATTGATGGCATAGCCGAATAACATCAGTTGCATCAGTGGAATCATCACAATCATGCCGAAGGTCATGCGGTCGCGTGACAGTTGCCGCAATTCTTTGCTGACGATAGCCCAGGTTCGCAACAGGCTGAGGCGTACTGAATCAGCCCACATGGCGGCCTCCGGTAGCCACAACAAATACATCTTCCAGACTGGGGCGTACCTGTTCCAGTGGCCGTTGTCCGGTCCATTGCGCCAGCCACTGCAACGGAGCATCAACATCATTATCGACCAGTACCCGTAAACGGGTGCCGAGCTGGGCGGCGGAAACGATGTGTTTGTGTTGCAGCAGCTGTTGTTTTAATTCACGTAAATCCTCGCCGCCGACTTCAATGACCTGGGCACCCATGGTCTGCATCAATTGTTGCGGCGACCCGTCAGCACGTTTAACGCCGTGCTCCAGAATCGCCAGCGCATGGCAGCGTTCGGCTTCGTCCATATAGTGAGTTGAGACCAGGATCGTGGTGCCGTTATGACTGAGGTCGAACAAGTGTTCCCAGAATTCGCGCCGGTTTTCCGGATCAACCGCGGAAGTAGGTTCGTCAAGAAACAGCATATCCGGGTAATGCAGGGTGGCCGCTGCCAGGGCCAGACGTTGTCTCTGGCCACCACTGAGAGACCCGGCCATTTGTTTTTTATGCGCATTCAGTTCGTACAGCGCGATCAGTTCACTGACCCGAGCGCGACGGCGTCGACTGCCAAAGCCGTATATCTCGCCGACAAAATTGAGGTTCTCAAGTACGCTTAAATTGTCGTACAGCGAGAATTTCTGCGTCATATAACCAATGTGCGGGCGCAGGGATTCAGCCTGTTGCGGCAGCTGTCGTCCAAGTACCTGAATATCGCCTTCGGTCGGACTGAGTAAGCCGGTCAGCATACGGATGGAAGTCGATTTGCCACAGCCGTTGGGGCCCAGAAAACCGTAAATACTGCCCGTTGGAATACTCAGGTCAAGGTGATCTACCGCAACCGCGTCGCCAAAAGTGCGTGTCATCTGATGGGTTTCGATCGCCAGATCAGCAGCCGGTGCGGTTGCATAAGTTGCGGCAGAACGGGTTGTGGTCATGGCAACATCACTTCCAGTGTGCGACCGCTTGGCAGTGTTACGATTTGCTGCAAAGCTTCGCCCTCAAACACGATATCGGTGAGGTACATCAATGCTGCACGGTCACGTTCGTTGAGTGCGTAATAGGGCGTAAACGCCGGTTGCGAACGGATACTGCGGATAACACCGTCAAGCGGCTGTGCCAGACCATCTATCTGAACACTGACATGACTGCCGGGTGTTAAACCAGTCAGCCGGTTTTGCGGTAGATAGACCCGGGCGTAGGGATCGCTGTTGCTCAGCAGGGTAACAAGAATACTGCCGGCGCTGATGCGATCGCCGCGATGCCAGGGCAGAATATCCACCACACTATCGGCAGGAGCCTGCAGCGTTAATTCCTGTAATGAACGCCGGGCGTTATCTAACTGCGCCTGAGCGGTAGCGACAGCTGCACGGGCTTGAGCCAGCTGCTCCGGGCGGGTGCCATTGGTCAGCTCGCGTTGCTGCTGCAGCGCCTGATCCAGTGCTGCGCTGGCGCTGTCCCGGCGGGCAGTAGCGCTATCAACGTCGGCTTGTCCGGTCAGATTCTGCTGCCGCAATGCTGTTGCCCGCTGCCATTGTTGTTGTGCCTCCAGCAGGCTGGCGTTGGCACCTTCCACGCGGGCCTGGGCACTGGCAAGTTCTTCCTGCCGAGCACCATTCGTCCGTTCACTCAGATAGGCGTTTGCCTGATCCAGCTGTGCCTGTTGCACGCGAACACTGGCTTCCGCATGGGTGCTGTCCAGACTTAACAACACCTCACCGGCACGAACCACTTGCCCTTCGTGAACGCGAATATCCGTAATGATTTCGCTAGCGGGTGCGGTAAGGGTAAGGCGCTCCCGCTCCAGAGTACCCATCGCCCGGCCACTGTCGTCGGAACGGCAGCCGTTGAGGAGCAAGCCCCCCAGACAGGCCAACATAAGTGCGAGATGGCGCATCATAAGCGAGGGGCCTTTATTGTAGTGGCTGTCGTTGCTGTAGTGGCTGTCGTTGCTGATGCACTCGGGGTATCAGCTCCCGCCGTCTTGAGCAAACCATGGTGCAGCAGCTGGCTGTTATGCACCGCCAGCTTTTGCAGTCTTTCCGGTGTTGGGCTAAAACCGAATTGCTCCATCACGATCGGTGGTGCGATCAGAGGGAATATGGTCAAACTAAAAAATGACAGCCGCGCCAGTTCCGGATCAACCCCCTGTTGCAATCGTCCGCTCTCCGCCAGAGCAGATTGTACCCAGTGCCTGGAAAGCGCAATCACATCACCCAGAATCGATTGCATAATACGGAACGGTTCACTGTCATCAGGATCACTCAGTAAACGCATCACCAATCGCGGCAGTGCCGGGTTCGGAGCAATCACAGAGTGGTAATAAAGTCCGATCAGGGTATCAATATCATCGTCATTGCGGGTTTGTGCGGCTGCGCGAAAGCCTTGTAAAGCAGGCTCTACCGTTTCCCGCAACATGGCTTCCAATAACCCCGCCTTGCTACTGAAATAATAGCGGATCAGTCCGGCATCAACCCCCGCACAACAGGCAATCTGGCGTACCGATACCTGACGGTATGGCTGACTGACAAAGCAGTCGCGCGCGGCATTCAGTAAGTGTTGACGATTACTGGTGGTATCCTCGCCAGTGTTTGCGCCTTTTCCTTTCGGACGGCCTGGCCGGGAGGGTGATGCGGGTGTCGGACTGGACATAGCGACTGGCTCTGAGTTCCACAACTGAGGAATATACTAAGCGCAGAGCCAGTAGATAGGCAGAAGAATAATTCCGCAATGTCTGGCGAATGAAGAAATACCGGTTCTGGATCAGGTTTTCACAGCAATCAGGCAGACCTCACCACAAACGATCGAGAGAGAAACAAAGCGCCAGCAGCCAAAAAGTTCGTGGCGCTCTGCGGTCGAGTCAGATCAGCGGGGGCCTCGTGGTGTACGTGGGCGATCTTCACGCGGCTTGGCTTCGTTAACACGTAACGCCCGGCCATGGAGATCGGTATTATTCAACGCTTCGATGGCGGCCGTTGCGGCTGCATCATCCGCCATTTCGACAAAACCAAACCCTTTCGAGCGGTTGGTTTCACGATCCATAACCACCGTCGCTCGCCCTACTGCTCCGAACCCGGAAAATAACTCAGACAAATCTTCTTTGGTTGCGGAGTAAGGCAAATTGCCCACATAAATATTCATACTCAGATTCCAGCCAACGAGGTTGTGATTTGTTCGTCCTACACCCGCAAACAATTCAAATCACAACATCATTTGGAGGCGATAAACCAGCTTCCCCGCCGGGTCTACAATCACGCAGATTATTGAGCAGCCATAACAAAGTCAAAGAAGTTTTTATGACAATTTACCGGCTGTTACAAAGGCCCACAATGGCGATAAAAAGCCCTATAACAGTCCTGACAACACAGAATCTGCACGCCAACCGTCCTTCAACCGGGCTGAGTTTTGCTTGCAAAACATCAGTTATCATTCGGTTTTAAGCCACCCTGCTGTGTTGGCCATAACCAGTTCCACCATCATGCGGATATGATCCTCACGGTCATTGAGGCAAGGAATGTAGTGGTACTCGCGACCACCCGCTTCGAGATACAAGTGGCGATTTTCAACATCCAGTTCTTCCAGGGTTTCCAGACAATCAACGGCAAACGCCGGACTGATAATATCCACCCGCCCGGCCTTTGCCTGACCCCAATCCCTGAGTGTGAAATCGGTATAGGGCTTGACCCATTCTTCGCGCCCAAAGCGCGACTGGAAGGAACAGATCCACTGCTCTGGTTGCAAACGCAGTTCAGCAGCCAACAAGTGCGCAGTCTCCCGACACTGTGCCGGATAAGGATCACCGTTATCCTCATACCGTTGCGGAATCCCATGAAACGACATCATCAAACGATCACCACGACCATGGGCCTGCCAATAATCCCGCACCGACTGAGCCAGCGCCTGGATATACAAAGGATGGTTATAGTAACTGTTGATCCAGCGCATACCGGGCAGATGTGGGCAGGCTTTTAACCCTTTAGCCAGCCGATCAAACACAGCCGCCGTTGTAGAAGCGGAATACTGAGGATACAAAGGCAGCACCAGCATATTGTTCACCCCGGCCTGGCGCAGGACTTTCCCGGCCTGCTCCATACTGGGTTCGCCATACGTCATGGCCAAGGCAACCGGAATATCCTGACCAAACTGCTGGCTCAGTGCCTCTTTTAAGGCCCGTTGTTGTTGCAAGGAAAAATGCATCAACGGTGAACCATCGTCACGCCAAACCGACGCATAGGCCTTGGCTACCCGAGCAGGACGAATACGTAAAATCACGCCATGTAAAATCAACCACCACAATGGCCGCGCAACATCCACCACCCGGGGGTCCCACAGAAATTCCGCCAGATACTTGCGCACCGCCCCAGCGGTTGGGGCCTCTGGTGTCCCAAGATTGACCAACAGCACCCCGAACGGTGGTTGATTGGATGACATGAATGCTCCTTAGCAGCCGCTTGTATAAGTTTTGCGTAAGTTTACCCAGCTCCCTTTTAAAGGTCATTAAAAGTCTGACAATCGCTCACTTTCGATACAGAGCTGTTAGCCAAACATGAAGCGGTTTATAAACGAACAAAGAGTCTGAACCCCAAGTACTGATCTGGCGATATTCGAAACTGGGAAGTCGTCGGAACCGTCTCGCTCAATCCTGGAAAACTGCAGGAGATCCAGCGCTACCCGGAACTGTCTCCGGAAGTGCTCAAGACCGTGGCCAGTCGGGAGGACATCAGTGCCCGCCGCTTTGGCCAGCATCTGGAAGCCGAACAGCAAGCGCAGACACGGGAACGACAACCGGATGCCGCTGAACCGTCTTGCCCCTCCGGCGAACCACTGGATCTGAGCCGGTACGCCGCCGTTGGCCACTCTGGTGGACAGGAGGCACGCCATGAGCCAGCTTGAACAGACCCTGAAACGCTATCGAACCCTGCGTCTGAATGCCCTGAGCCGGGATCTGGTCAGCCTGATCAGCGAAGCCGAAGCGAGCGAATGGTCGTATCTGAACTTTGCCGAACGCCTCGCCAGCCATGAACTGGAACAGCGCCATGGCAGCCGGGTGCAGCGCAACCTGAAACAAGCCGGGTTCCCCTCAGAAAAACACCTGGAAGGCTTTGACTACCGCCATCAAACCACCATCAGCAAACGTCAGGTGAACGCCCTGCTGGACTTCCGCTTCCTCGACGAGCGCCACAATCTGATCCTGATTGGGCCACCCGGCGTCGGCAAGACCCACCTGGCCATTGGCATTGGCCACAAAGCGGTGGAAGCCGGTTACCGGGTGCTGTTTCGCAACGCCCTGACCCTGGTCGAAGAACTGGAACTGGCGGAAAAGAAAGGTGAGCTGAAAAAGCGACTGAAACAGCTGGGCCAATACGACCTGCTGATCATCGACGAACTGGGCTACCTGCCGATGACCCGCCAGGCACGGTACAACCTGTTCCAGCTGATCAACAGCCTGCACGAGTATCGCTCGATCATATTGACGACCAACAAGGACTTCACCAGTTGGGGGGAGTTCTTCCATGAGGACGACGTCGCAGTACCGATCATCGACCGGATTATCCACCACTCGCAGGTGTTTATGATGGGCGGAGAAAGCTACCGGCTGAAGCAGAAACTGGGCAGTTAATGCTCATAAAGTGGGTCAATTTTATTGGCCAAAGGTGGATCAAAATAGATGGCCATTGACAATCACGTATTGAGAGGCTTTGCCAGAACAGGTAATGCTAAGCGTCATGTAATCCTGCTTTCGCTTGACCAATCAGCTCTTCATGGCTTAGCTGGCTTTCTCGACTTTCTTTACCCTCTTTCAGAGCGTGACGCAATGCTTCAAGCTTGGTCTGATATTTCGCTTCTTGTTCTTCTAATAAGCGCAAACCCGCTCTGACCGCTTCACTGGCGTTGCGATAGCGACCGCTGGATTTAAGCGCACCATGCAGCAACGCATCGAACGGCTAGAGAATTTTGATCAAACACAGGGGCAATCCCTGAATAGGGATATTGAACAGTATCAACAGATACAGCAAGGAGTGCAGGAGAAATCCGAGCCTAAGCTAACGCCTTGATTAGCTACATTTCCGTTAGATCGTCCACGTTCAGTTGGCGATCAACATCCATGTTTTCATGCAGGATACGGATCACTTCCAGCGTCGTCTCGGTGTGAACATACACAATAAGATGGTGAGCATGACGGTAAATACGAAGTGTAGGCGTGTATTCCGTGCGCTCTCGGCAAATCAGCGGATTATCAGCCAGAACTGCGAAGCTCTCATCAAATTCATCAATATAACGGTTAGCCTGCGCTGTACCCCACGTTGACTGGGTATAACGCCAAATACTTTCAAGATCAGCTTCCGCTTGCGGGTATAGCAGGGCTTCACGCATTCTTAACGCTTTCTTCCATACGCGTCTTAAATGCCTGTTTATTGAACGGTTTGGGCGTACCGCTCTGCAAACCTTCATCAATGGCTTGTTGCATCGCTTGAATTTTGTGGTTGCGCTGTTGATCTTTACGGATCAAATCACGCACATAATCACTGTTGTTAGAGTAAAGACCACTGTCGATCTGCAACTCAACCCAATCGCGCATCTGGTCAGGTAAAGAAATATTCATTGTCGCCATGGAAACCGCCTTTCTTTTAGTAACAATCAACTACCACACTTTTAAGATGACATTATTTGGCAATCATTGTCAATATTATAATTCCAACGCCAAATACAGATTCCTAATCTCATCGGGCAATACACCTGGCAGGTTGACATACAGGGCAGCAGTCGGTGCATCGTGCCGATGGAGCACAGGTAGGTGCCTTGTTGCAGCAGGCTGTAATACACCTGCGCCGGTGGTTGATCCTGATACTCAGTGCTGCTCAACACCGCTTTTGCCTGAGTACGCTCTTCGACACTCAGGGCTCGTGGCTGTTGGGTATCCTTGCGCTTTCGTCGGTGTGGGCTCACCGGCCCGCAAAAATGATAACGGGCGCGTATGGCACGAAAGGTGTTACGACCAATATCCAGCACGTGACAAGCAAGGCGTTCAGAAATACCGGAGGGTAATGGTGCCTGCAGCAACTGATTCATGACGCGTCCTCGTCGAGCATGTCCAGTAGATCCAAGGCTTT
>NZ_JBBKTX010000020.1:0-94896 GCF_044962685.1 Oceanobacter antarcticus | reverse complement strand
CTGCCTGAGTTGGGCTAATCCCCTGCAGATCCAGCGCAATGGCTCGATATTCACCAGCGACCGGGCGGTTAGTGGTGGTTTTCCAGCCACGCCCCGGTTGCCAGTACCCCATTTCAGACAGCAGTTCGGTTCCCATGGTAAGAGATGAAGTCGTCGCTGCGACTTCGTCACCAATACTGAATTCGCCGTTAAGGTGAATCAGGTATCCCGGTAGCGTATCGGGAATATCCGCAGGATCGATATTGTCGTTTTCATCTGGCTGCGGCAGATAGCTGGCGATGGTTTCAGCATCGGCATCCGTTGCAGGGGCAAACGAGAGCGCCAGCTTTTTACCGGCCAGTTCTACCGTTGGCTTGTTGATCGTCAACATCGTACTACCCATCCGGCCATACAGGCTGGTGCCCAGTGAGTATTTGAATTTCCAGCGCTGACTGTTACTCAATTCCGATGACACCAGTTTACGAGTCATCAGCTCATACGGCAATGCAGCGGCAAGAGGCGCTTGCACCACACTCTTGATACTGGAGCTGCCCAATACATCACCAACGGTGGCATCCGGGTTCTGGCTCTCAATATACGCCTGCAATTGTGCCTGATACGTTTCCAACGCTTGTTCTACAGCGGTATTTGATCCTCCCTGTACCCAACCTTCAGCCTCATTGATGGTGCTATTTTGCTCGATCTCATCCACGAGTCCCTGAGCATCAAAGGGCACTGCTTCGGCGAGGTTCATACCCTCCTGATAATCGTATTGCTTGAAGCTGGCATCCATTGGAATCCAGGTATCACCGCGCTGGTGTTTGGCTCCACGGCTGGGCAGGTAGTCGATCCAGGCTTCAACCCAGACATGCTCCAGACGGAAATGAGTCACCTGGCCACCACGGATCAAACCGACATTGGGAATCCCGCCTTGCCCCATCAGGTTGCCTGCCGCATCGGTATTTTTAACGTTGCCCACCCAGTTCATGACTTCTTCTGCGGGGATGCTCACGGTACCAAAGGCATAACGGGCCGGAATATTGGCAGCTCGCAGCAAAGCAACCAGCAGGCTGGCAGTATCAAAGGCGTTGCCCTTTTTGTATTCCAGCGTGTATTCCGCTCCCTGAATGGAGCCAAAGCTGGGAATAAATTCGATGTTATTGCGTACCCACTGATAGATGGCGACGGGATCATGGTTGAGCTCTTCGGCTTTGGCCCGGATTGCGTCACTCAGAGGCGCATCAAGCGTGCCGTCCAGATCGGCCTGGGTTGGGCCTCCGGGGTTGCCGAGCATATCGGGCGTAATAACGTTCGCCGCAAGCAATGGGCCGGTTTCGAATAACGGCAGTTCGTACCGCTGGCTTAGTTGATCAGCAGACTGGGCCGGAGCCGGTGTCTGTTTGGGGTCTGGTGTTCCCCAGGGCAGTTTGTTCGGATCGAAAGGATCTCGTGCCTTTCGGGTCGAGAGCGATTCCAGCACCGCATCCAAGGCGTCCAGTTTATCGGCCTGTTCGACCAGAGATTGATCGAGTAACACATCAGCCAGTTTGGATAACACTTCATCGTAATGCGCCATGATTTGTTCACTCATGGCTTTCTGACGCTGGAGAATTTCCTCTGGCACATCCTGCTCTTTCAACAAACGGGCTTCTTGCTCCAGAGAGCCTCGGGTCTGTTCATAGAAAGCCTGCAAGCGTTGCAGGAAGCGACGACTGGGTTCGTCGACAATGGCATCGGCCCCAAATCCCAGAAAAGTCAGCAGCTCCGCAATCAATCCCTGATCAGCGTTGATTTCATCCACCACTTCCTGGCGCTTGCTACGGATGTGATCTTGCAGATTTCCCAGCACCTGATGCAGCTGCTGGTTATTGATATCCCATTCACGTTCTGCCGCCAGCTGCTGTTGATGATCAATTTCAATTGCAACCGCCCAGGATGGCCACACAACGGCGTTCAGAAACACCAGCAGCATCAATCGGGCGATGCCACGCAACGTCGCAGAGTCCCGGTGGCTGCTGCTCTCCCAAACATGAGTAGATGCTGATGAGTAAGTATTTTCTGGGTTCATAACGAAATTCCATTTCGTGTTGGCATTCATACACTGCCAACAGGATTGAAGACGATGGGTTAAATCTGTCCGGTGTCTGGCTCAGCCAAAAGGCCTGCCGTGATACCGGGGCGAAGCGCTGGTGCAGCATGACTGCAGTGCAGCACTTCAATCCGACGTTCAAGGCCGTTGGACATCATGGTTGAGAGGTGCTGTGACTGAGCTGCTGACTCCATAACCAGAGCAGCTCATCCACCTGCAAACGCAGCGCGGCGACCTCGTCCTGATCAATGGCTTGCAGATCAGCAGTCATGTGTAGCAGCCCGCTGATGCCCGCTTGCAAATTTCCTTGTGCCTGCTGATCCGCAGCGGCCTGCAAACTGGCCTGAGCTTGCTCAAGCTGTTGCAGAATCTCCGGATCGCTCTCGGCTCCTTGCAAGGCAAGCAGGTTATGCTGAATCGTGGCCAGATCCGCGGTCACCGGAGTTTCCAGTGTCAGCTCCACTGCCTGAACAGGAGTTGAAGCGCCATCCAGATAGATTTCAGCCTGGATCCGTGCGGCATCCGCCTCGGCACTGGCAGCGCTGTACTCTGGAATGGCACGGCTGGTCAGCGTTTGCTGCTCATTATCTGCAAGAGGCAATGACCAGGTCACCTGCTCACCCTGTGTTGCAGCAGATGGCAGGTTATCCAGCACATAACTACCGGCAGGCCACAGCAACCGCGCTTGTAACTGATTGGCGCGGCCCCGATTGTCCAGCCGTAACTCAATGGCGACCGATTGCCCGGCGTGCAGGTTCTGAGTCGTTGGCGCAGTGTGGTCCAGGCTATTGATCAGCAGATCTGCATGTGGATTTACAGATGCCTCAACGCCAGTCTGAGTCGCTTCCGCCAGCAGGTCATAGCCAACAAAGACAGCCTTGCCCAACCCATAATCCGAGAGCGTTACAGCCGGTACATCCGCCAGCTCATCGTCAGAACAGCCCGTATCACTGGATGTGGCCAGTTCAGGATTCAGGAAAATACCGGCCAGGGTTGCCCGGGTCAGGGTGATGCGCGGCAGTGACCGTTCCAGTCCAAACAGGACATCACCAGCGGTTGCCACAGGGGATTCCAGCAAGCGCACGCCATTCGCCCGAATAGCCGCACCGGCATCAGACGAGGCTCCCTGACAACTCCCCACAACATCCCCCAATATGACTTGCTGGAAGTTGTTATAAACCGCCAGACCACCGCTATGGAATTCAACGATGCCAGAACCGGTTCCTCTTGCTTCGTATCTGGAGACGATCTGCTCGTTCAGCACCAGAATGTTGTAACCACCATCACCGGTTACCGAGGTATTGCTGGCATCATCCCAGCCAAACAGATGAATCACATCGTCACCGTCACCTCCGGAGATACTGCCCGCGTTTCTGACCGCACCAGAGACCTTGATGTAATCATCGGCCTGAGTCCCCTGAACGGTCTGATTCATCTGTACAGTGCCGACATCCATGATGTTGAACTCTGCCAGAGGGCGGTCAGCAATCGTGCCGGAGCTGTCCGCCACGGAAGTGGTATCACCAGCCGACTCGACACACCCATCATCAGACTCTGCCGGAATAATGCGCACTTCCTGGAAGTTGTTGTAAACCGCTCGGCCCCCGCTGATGAATTCAACGGTTCCGGCGTTCGTGCCGCCTGGCTGATGCTGGCTCACCACGACTTCGTTCAACAGCAGCACGTTGTAGCCACCGTCACCGGTCACAGAGGTGTTACTGGCATCATCCCAACCAGACAGATGAATCACATCGTCACCCTCACCACCCGAAATGCTGCCAGCATTACGGACCGCACCGGATACCCTGATGTAATCGTCTTCCCCTGTACCACGAATGGTCTGATTCATCTGCACCGTGCCCACATCCATGATATGGAAATCAGTTAATGGACGATCCGCGACAGTCGCCTCTCCGCGACAGCCGGTTGCTAACGGTTCATGGCCCAGCAGTTCAGACAAGGATGCTTCGACCGGAGCACGACCACTGGCGAAGACCAGTCCATCCCCCCGATTAACGGCTTCTCGCAGCAAGCCAGACTGGAATGCATCCAGAGCTTGATACTCGTTCAATAACAGGTATTGGCGATAACGGCCGGATAGCAGTTCCGTTTCGAATGCCTCGACAGTATCCACCAGTGTATAACTGCGATTTTCCAGCAAGGCTTCCAGCGCCTCTCGCTGAGCGTTCTGAAGCGGAGTTTCGGTTTCTTGCAGTGCGTCAGCAAACACCAGTAATTCCGCTGATGCAGCCACCTGCAAATCCGCAACAATCGTATCTGGCGCTTCCAGAATCACAAATTGCTCATATGCCAGCGCACGGGAGCTTCCATCCAGAGTCACTTCCAGCACACAGGCATAGTTGCCCGGAGCAAGATCTGCTGTGAAATAGGTTTCAAGCCGGGATGTACTGCCGCCAGCCACCAGATCTTCAGAAGCAGCGTCCTCAGATACCGTCACCTGGGTATCTACATTCAGCACCTGATAACCCAGCGCCAGCCCCTGCAGATCCTGAGTGCCGGTATTGGATGTAACAAAAGTACAGGCCTGGGCATCCCCCTGATAGATTTCTGCAGACTGAACGGAGACAGCCCCTCGAATCGCTGCATTCATATCATTCAGCACTTCAAAGCTGGCAGCCGCATTCATCATGACCGCGCCGGTATCATCCAGAAGCGTCAGCTGATACTGGTATACCCCTTCCGTCGCCTGAACCAGATCCAGACCTCTCAGGGTATTTTCAACCTGCCCCGGAACCAGCGATGGCAAAGCCACTGTCTCGCCAAACACTTCCACACCACTCTCATCCAGCACCCGCATTTGCAGCTCGGCATTGGCAATCGGATGGATAGAAGTCATATTTTCCGTCAGTGCATACAGCTCGACCCGATCATCCACGTGATAGAAAGGGCGATCCGTTGTCGCTCTCAAGGCTGCCGCGAGCGCACCGTTTGAGGTGCCATCCGGATTGACCAGATCACTGATCACAAAACGGGCTGTGGCCGTATCCAGAACCTTGCCATCACGATCAGACAAGCGCGCCCAGGCGCTATAAGTACCGCTGATAACAGTCCCGGTATTCCACACATCACTGAAGTTGACGACAGCACCCGGAATCAGCGCATTAACCTCAAAGGAACCCAGTGATGCCACTTCAATACCGGCCTCATCCAGAATCCGCAGATCAGCGATGTAATTCCCTTCCAGAGCACCGGTATTGCTCACAGCGGTCATCAGGCCAACGTCTGTCGCCGAGCCAAACACACTGCCATCCAGACTCAAACCGATTTCACCCAGCAATGAAGTCACCGCCACCTGCTGACGGTTATTAGCCAGATTACATTCTGCCGAACCACCTTCCAGCGAGACCTCAACCACCAGTTCAGTCGATGTCATATTGTCGGGAATAATCCCGTCGATAGTGACCTGAGCGCTTTCTCCGGATTGCAGGCCAGTCGTGTGGGTTTGTTCTGACAACAACTGGCCACCCTGTGCAGGCAGGCCATCATAGATACGAATCAAAACCGTATTGGTAATGTCACCAGAACCACCATTACCAATGGTCACACTGGCTGTCGCCGGATTGCCGCTGCCATGGTCGGTAAGTGTCAATCCGCCCACCGTCAGATCCAGAATGCGGGTTTCACGCTGGATTTTGGTCGCAATGCCATCAATGTATTCCTGGTAGCCACTCACCGTAATCACAAAGCCGCGATCACCGCCGGAAGGCTGCGGGAAAACAATGCTATCCAGCAGATCACGATCCACCCCGCTCCCGACACCAATCGAGTTGAGCACATCAATGCCCGCACTCATGGCACGCTCAGACGCCGCTACGGCATAACTTTTACTGGAATAGCCATCGGTCGAGACATCAATCACTTGCAGGGCACTGGCCGGTGTCGCAGCAGAGATCAGGCTATTGGCGGTATCAATACAGCTATGAATGGAGGTTCCTCCACCTCGCTTGCGAATAGCCCGAATCGCATCGGCAATATCTTCCGCGTTGTCCTGCTCGATAATGGTTGGACTCAGTTCAACCGAACTGCTGCTGGAGAACTGGATAGCGGAGATACGAACACTGCCATCACGCGGCACAATGCTCTCGTTCTCGATAGCCAGAGCCGTACCTTCCAGCTGCAAGCGGAACTCAGACGAGCTGACACTGCCCGACGAATCCATACACAGCGACAGATCCAGACTCGGGCCTTCTTGCTGATTGCTACACAGGCCCGCCGTTCTGCTCAGGTTATTGGTTTCGGACAACTCGGCGAGCACATTGCTGGCATCGACCAAAACAGTCACGGGAGCACCGTGGAAAGACTGAATGCCATCCAGACTGATTGAGAAAGCCATCGACTGATCCACTGCCAGTCCGGCTCCCTGATCAAGCTCCAGCGTGGCAGATCCAAGCAAGGTGTCGGCGGCGGTGAAGCTGCCATCACGATCGACATCCTCAAACGCCACCACGTCCAGAGGAACAGACACCGGAATATTGCCCCGGTTAACGATGACACCGGATATCGCTCCGGATACCGAGAAATCCGTCTGGCTGGATTGCAACTGACCAATATCCAGTTCCGCCACCGCCAGGTCGGCCAACAATGCGTCGACTCCCGGCTGGCGCAATCGAATTTCGCCCAGATCCAGTTCACCACTGTCAGAGACCACAATACTGAAGGTTTGCGAGACATAATCCGTGGAGCTGACCGTGATCGTATACTCGCCTTCCGCGGCGACATTCAGCATGAATCGCCCCTGGGTATCGCTCATCACCTCAGTCAGCGAGCCGGTTGCAGCCTCTCTGGCCGAAATCACTGCGCCTTCCAGCGCCTGACGGGAGCGGACATCCAGTACCGAGCCGGACAGGTTCGCCAAAAGCGAAGTATTGGATGGACGAAGAGTCACTTCTCCCAGATTGGTGATCAGGTCGGCCTGAATATCAACCGAAACGGATACCGGTTGGTAATCCACCGCATCCAGTGAAATGGTAAAGCTGTCAGGCGGCAGATCGGCAAATACAAACTCGCCATCGGCGTTTGTACTTGCCAACAAGGACTGACCTGAAGCATCTGTCAGAAGCACCTGAACGTCAGCGATGCCACGCCCGGTAATCTCATCAATGACGGTCCCGTTCAAACCACCGACAGAAACCCCTGGCTCCTGATCCAGTAAATCCAGTTTTGGCGAGAAATCCAGATTGGCACCATCTTCAGCAATAGTGGAAACCGAGACCGGGTGATAACCATCCAGCGTTGTCAAAATACTCACCGTGCCAGCCGTCAACTCATTAGCGGAATAATGGCCATTGGCATCAGTGACCAGAGTTTGAGACTGCCCGGAAGCATCCGTGATCTGAACCCGGGCACCTTCCAGCGCCATCCCCGAATCACGTTCGCTGACTTGACCTTGCAACGACACGCCTTTCGGCTCTTCTTGTTGCATCAGAGAAGGAGAGAAAATCAGGGTTTGCCCGGATGACAAACTGGCCGACCCGCTGGCCGGGCGATAACCGGTGAGACTGGCACTTAACTGCAACGACCCTGCTGGCACAGACGTCAGCTGATATTCACCTGAGGCATTGGTCGTGGTTGCCAGAGCCGTACCGGCAATGGCGACAGAAACCCCGACCAACGGCTCACCACTGGCTCGGTCCGTAATCGCGCCACGCACAACACCGATACTGAGCGGCTCACCGGTATCCGGGTTCATCATGATGCGGGATAGTTGAACATCCCCCAGATTCGCTCTGTCTCCCTGAGCCAAAAACGTATTCTGGGTCAGCTCACCAAAGCCACCCAGAGATACCAGAATCTGATAATTGCCTGCCGTCAGATTGTTCAGCTGAAACTCACCGCTGGCATCCGAGACATAGGACTCAGAAGCAGCGCCGGAGAGTTGGATCAGCGCACCGGAAAGCGGCGCTCCGGTGTCGCCATCGACGATCCGGCCAGACAGCACAATGTCATCCGGAGCCGGTTTTGCCGCTGCGTCCAGAACCCGTAGCGCCAGAGCCGTCAGATACACATCGTCGTTAAAGCTGCCATTGGAGGATTGCAAATCGGCAAAACGGTTAAAGGATTCCAGATACGGGGTGCGATTGGTTTCAACGTTCAAAATCGCTGATAAAGCCAGTGCCGAGGCTTCGATTTCTGGCCATAACAAGCTGCTATCCCGCTGTCCTGCCAGCCAGACCACACCGCTCTCCAGCGCATCTCCCGTTTGATAAATATGCCGATAGCGCCAGACGGCATTCACAACCAGCGCTGTCGTCTCGATGCGATTCGGGTTATCCAGCACAGACCAGCTACCGTTGCTGTTCTGCTGTTGCAACAAATAGCTCACCATCATCTCCGAAGCATCATTGGCGATGCCAGCGTGGGAGAGGGCCTGCAAAGCGAACGCGGTACTGATTGGATCACTGCCAAATCCGGGGAAAGCCCCCACACCACCATCTTCATTCTGACGATGGATAATGTCCGCCAGAGCGGCGTCATCGACGGCACTGGCCGAATTGGCCAGCTGTTGCAGCACCAGATACTCCGTTATTTCTGCATGGCTGCCATCCAGATACGCCAGGCCATTCCCGACCACACCGTTTGCCGGTTGTGCCAGCACCTTGAAGGTAATCAGTGCCTCGGCAGTGGATTGCCAAGGCTCGCTTAAACCGGATTCTGATGAAATGCTGCCATCCGCGTTAACAACACCACCTTCCAGGTGAGAGGTGGTTAACCAATCGACTCCCTGACTCACTCCCGCGTAACCATGAAGCGGGAATAAATTGAGTAGCGCGATAGTGATGCAGAACGTGAGACGGAAGCAGAGCTTCATATCATCCTCCCTGGTGTTTTTGGCATTCCATTAGTCAGAAGACAAACAAATCCTGAGTCCGGCTGACTGCGATTTATCCTGATTACAAAGTGTCATCAGGGATAATATTCGAACCATTAATACTAATGATCGAGCCTGTTGCTCCTCTCTCGATTTGTTCTCATAAAATCGGGGCTTCATCAGAAGCAGTTCACAATTATTGAACTTCTCTCATATCACGGGCTCGTTAGCCGTGTTTTCCCCTGGGCAAACAACAGCCACAAAAAAGCCCGCACGAGGCCTTCACAGTCTGTTTTGTGTGTCCCACCGGGATAAACGGGTTATCCAATAGATACGTGATGACTGTTGGCGGTTACGCTGAGATCAAAGTTAAGTGCCTTCAGCCGCCCACTGTTGTTTTTAACATGAAAAATTCATCGGACAACTATGCTGACACAGTGGGGCATCCGCAGTAGCCACAGTCGACCACGCGTCAGCAACGACAACGCCTATTCTGAGTCATTGTTCCGAACGTTGAAATACAGCCCGCAGTGGCCGTCAGGCGGTTTTGACACGCTCACGCACGGAAATGGATGCTGACGTTTGCTCGCTATTACAACGAAGAACACCGCCATAGCGGTATCCGCTTAGTGACGCCCGAGCAACGCCATCAAGGGCAAGACAAGCGGGTTCTGAAACAGAGAAAACACGTCTGCGAAATGGCAATGAAAGAACACCCGGAACGTTGGAGCCAGAAGAGAATCCGCAATCTGCGTTGGCAGGATAAGGTGACCTTGAACCCACTCAAAGAGAAAGAAACACAGGCTGTGGAGAGGGCAGCCTGATTAATGGTTTATCGGATAACTAGGTTGAAAAATACCGGATCCGGTAAGGCTTCAGTTGGTAGCTCAATGATGGCTTGTGCACCCAACCTTAACCGCGCCGGAGAGGGTGAGGTCACGGTGATTGGAATCAAAGCCTTTGGCTTGTCCACCACCGGCTCAGAACCGGGCGATAAACGTTTACGCCAATATTGAAGGTTATGCATAGCAAGGTTGTGTTGTTTGCAAAAGGCGACCTGGGATAAACCACTGGTACGCCAAAGGTTGATGTGCTGCTGCCATTGTTCGGATTTAGTCATGAGCTGTCTCGTTGAAGAATTTGAAGACAGCTTAGAATGAATTGAGTAGTGATTTTAGATGGGGTTGTTTGAGCGTTTACGTTGCTGAAGGTACTGGGGCCGGATAGCTATGGCCGAAATGGTTTTTAAGCACTTCTGGAATCGACTCTGCTGATAGTCCATCGACAACCTGAAAATGCTCGGCACCATAAAGCTGAAGGCTTTCTCCCCGCAAAAACAGAAAGCTGTTGTCCACTATGGCTGAGAACCGAACGCTGTTGGAAAAGGGATATTTAATCCCGGAGCTGTATCTGGCCTTGATATCCTCAAGAATATCTTCCTCGCGGCTAGGCTGAAGCTTTATCTCCATTTGCAGGGATTCTTTTCCCTGGCGTTTATGGAAGACTTTGACCCAGTCACCATCTACTTCGGTTCTATACCTCATCCCAAAGCAAGAATACTCAATGTTTCGAGAGGCCGGGATCAGTTTGATGGCTGGCCAGCCATTACCAACATCTGCGAAGTAGGTTTCCCCATCGATATGAAGTCTGGCCAGGCGATGGATTTCCTGACCACCCATAAAGGCCGTATGAAGGTGTGCATCAAATCCAAGCTTTCTGGCATCAGTTAGATAGCTGAGTGCCTTATCGGAGCATGTGCCGCCCGGTAGACCTAATGGCTTTCCGTTGTTGTACAGAAGATTTAGGTTATGGAATGGCTGCGTGCGAAAGTGGTGTAACAACAAGGCCTCTGCAGCCTCGAGGCTTGATGTAGCTCTTCTTGGAGCACTCACTTGTGCTCTTCTCCGCGCTGGTCGATGAAGCGATCGAATGCAGCGTATTGATGGAAATATGGGTGAGAGTGATCAAACGGAAAGTGCTGTTTCCAAATATCCCGCAGCTCCTCCCGTTCTGATCGTCCATTACGTTTCAGGCAAACAACCATGCCTCGAATACCGCTGCCAACATCACAGGAGGTTTTGCGGCGTTGCAGAATGCTCTCTGGCAAGTAGGTTTCAAAGCTGCTTCTGAGAGAGACCTTGTTTTGGTTACTTCTGTAAAACTGTTCGAATTCAAACTGATCACTCAGTGAACGGAGCTTGGCATCCAGAAACGGACAACGTGCTTCGATGCTATGAGCCATGCTGGCCATGTCCAGTCTGCGTAATTCGGTGAACTGCATGTCCTGAATGAGCTGGCGACGCGTTTCTCTCCATGGATCTGTCTGGCTGAACTGATGGTAGCCACCGAACAGTTCGTCAGCACCTTCTCCTGTTAGTACAACCTTGATACCTGCTTGCCTTGCGGCACGTGCCAGTAACCAGGTTGCCAGACCGTTGCTGACGATGGACGGGTTGTAGCTTTCGGTGGCAAGCACAATGTTTTCAATCAGGGCTGGGATTTCTGATTTGGATGGCAATGGAACGAAGGTGACCTTCTTCAAATTCAGGGCTTCAATTACTGTCTGAACGGCTTGGTGATCTGACCCTTCTTCGGTACCCAACGTGAAGTAATGGATATCGTCTCTGTATTTTGAGGCGATGCTGGCAATCAGAGAACTGTCCAAGCCACCACTCAGGAAAAGACCTAGCGGCTGTTCAGAATCAGGCAGGCGCTTGAGAACGGCGTTGTGCAGAAGTTCATTCAAGTTGTTAGTGGTTGCTTGTGCTTGATGATCAAGGATTTGGGTAACTGTGCCAGAGGTCAGGTCGATTTCAGAGACACCTATCGGCAGTGGCTCAAAACAATCGATGTGATTCAGTGCTTTTAGCTCGCTGGTGATGAAAAGGTCGCCTTCGGAGAAACCGAAAAACAGTGGTTTTTTACCCATATGGTCGCGCAGGCAAACGACTTTTTGTGCTTCGTTATTAACAATAACTCCGGAGTAGAAGCCATCGAGTTGATGGATAATCTCTGGGCCAAGCAGTTGGAAAAGCGGCAAGATAATCAGGGTGTCACTGCAGTAATGGCCCAAACCGTAACGCTGTGCCAGATCCTTGAAGTTATAGATTTCGCCATTAAATGCACTGGCCAAAGCTCCGTCAGCGCACGGCTGCTGCCCTTCTATCAGATCTCCATTGATAGCGAGCCTAACAAACCCAAGCGCAGTATCTCCTTCAGACCATATGCTTTGATCATCTGGCCCACGGTGGTGAATACGATTCATCAGTGTTGGCAGTCTGCTAATAGCCGTCTGCCCTTTAAGCAACAGGATTCCACACATACGCAGAATTAGACCAAAGCTTTTGTGTGAATGCTTTGCTGTCTGATTTCAGCACGAACTTGCATCAATAGCTGTCCGAGACGGTTTTGGCCTGAACCATCGCCAGAATCGCCCCAGAAATCATCTTTTTCGGTGAACTCAACCAGCTGTCTGTCACCGGATGACATCAGCTTATTGGCCAGATCCGGATGCTGTTCAAACTTGGCTTCGAGCGCCTGGAGCATGATCTGCTCACGAACATTGACCCAGTCGGTTCGCCCATACTGGTCTGATAATTCGTAGGCAGCCGTTTTGGCTTTCATTGGCGTCAAGCAGCAGCGAATTTGCTCCTGATGCATCGGATCAGAAAATTTCTGCGCTTGATAATAGTGCTCTACGGTTGGCCAGATTTTGCCATTCAGAAATACTGCGTGTTTCGAGAAATTGGAAAACTCTCCCCAAGGCTGGTCAGAGTGATAAAAATGAATGGGTGACTCAGATTGAAGCTGGTCGTCCAGAGGGAGCTGGTGGCCCAGTTTTGCATTCTTGGTTTGCAGGTAGTTGGCATTTTCAGGGCGAATGTTCGGATGAGTATTTACACCAGAAGTCTGAATGCCATGGGTATTAAGGAACGCGGCTTTACGTGGGTTGTTGGAAACGAGACGAACTTCGTTTATTCCTAGTTGTTGTAGAACTGCAACGGCTTCCGGGTAGCTGCGTTTATCTTGCTCCAGCCCCAATTTCTCAAATGCTTCTGCAGTATCCAACCCATCGTGTTCCATGGCTTTTACGGCTTTAATCTTCAGTGAAAGCCCGTGGCCGCGTCCTTCCTGATGTTGATAAACAATCAAACCGCTGCCCTCAATGGCCATGAGCTTCATTGCTTCTCGTAGCTGGTCTGCACAGTCGCAATCTAGTGCTCCGAAAACCTCGGAGGCTTTGCAAGAGGAATGAACGCGAAACAAAGGTTTGGAGCCGACAGCCTGAATATCTCCCATAGAAATAACACTAACTTCCTCTAGGCCTGTGTCATACATTCGGAAATCGCCTATTGGGGTGGGCAGAGTGCACCAATTGTCCAGTGCCAGTTTCATCTTGTACTTCCTTATTGGATGTTGGTCATTTGCAGATTTGATGCGGCCGCATAGTCGTCGGCCTCCAGAGTCAAGTGAGCTAAAAAAGTCTGAATATCGGCTTTCGATAGTTTTCTTGCCCATGAAATGATGGTGAGAATGTTTTCAGTACTGAAGTCATCTTTCAGATATTGGTGAAGCTCTGAAAGCTCATTGGAAGTATCGATATGATCCAGTGTCTCTGCAAGCCCTTGAATGCGCATCATGCTGATTTTCAGGAGCTCCAGCCTTTGGCTCATGCTTGCTGTTGAAAGCTCGCATATTTGTTCAATTTCCAGATCGGTAAACCTCAGCCGATGGTTGCTGTGCTCTTTCAGAAAGCTGGTTAAGCCCGCATAAAGAGCAGATCCCACAACCTCAGCCAGAACCTTATCGGCATTGACTGATGGCGTTACGTTAATTCGGCCAATGTGCTGAACAGGAAAGCTCACCGCTTTAATGTTCATGCCGCGATAGTGGCGATTGACAACGGCCCAGATCATGTCAGATCGGCGAGCATCCCTGCCTTCGATTTGTAAAATGGTATTGGGCGTCAGGTTGAGCGCATCAGGATTGAGGACAAACGTACATCCACCTCGGTTGACCGACTCCGCTGCTTCAATGATCGGATTTTTGCAGAGCTTGGCCACAATGCCTCTGGTCAGCGGATCTCCATTCAGAATACCGGTTGCCCCAGCAATTAGACGTGCACGAGCCTCAGCAACCGTTTCATATTCGTAAACGGGTTCAAGCCACATAGGCTTTTCCAAATGAGCAGAGTGCTTGCGAGACAAGTCGTAGTAGTAGTCGGGGAATTGCTTGCGTATATCTACATTTTCTGTCGCTCTATCTGGCAGCGCGATATTTTGCGGCAAGCTATTCAGCCATTGCAGGTTATGAACAAGGTCCATTAACTGCACTCTGAGTCCATTCAATGGCGGATTGGGGGAAGAGCCCTCATAAGCGCCCAATAACACATCTATGCGATTATCTCTGAATGCGGGCAGCCATGGCAGGTACTGAAGCGCTCTGGCATCAACGCGCATATCATCGTCCAACAGCCAGCCAATAGCTCCTGGGCACTTATTCATCTCCAGACCGAGATATCGTTGAATCATGGTTCTGGAGACAGCAATACTTTGCTGCACTCCAAACCGAATTTTCAGGTTGTTACCAAACAGCCCCTCCTGAGCACCTGTCTCGAACTGTGATGGTGAAATAACCGTCAAATCCATATTTTGCGACAACAGCTGTTGAGTGACCGAACTCAAAGCTGCTACTGGGCAATGGTTATCCAGTAAGAGCACTTTCAGAGAAGTGATGCTGTCGCATGACTTCAAATGGCTCAGGTTCTGCAGTAGCGGGAGTAATACCTCGGGTTCAGATGAAATTATTCCAACGATCAGTGTCCCTGGTTTGTACTCAGGTGCCGTCTCAAAAGATTGACTGACACTTGCTGCCCTCAGGTTATGTGACGATCCTGATAGAGGAGCCTCCCAATTGAAGAGTGCTTCGGCTCTTGTGGTGAACTTTATTCGCTGTTCTCGGGACATTCTGCCCGAGTATTTTTGCCAAAACAGAGTAAGCCCATTGAGTTTTGCTTCAGATCCTTTGGTACTAAGCCTTGGACGCGATGGCTCGGCGTAGTGCTGCACCAGTGACCTTTGAACTGCCGAGTAGCGAACGTTACCTAAATCAGCAATGCGAATGCACAGATCTCTATCTGTTGCACTGCTTAGTGATTCGTCAAAACAACCTGCCTTCAGGAACAAATCCAGTTTTAGAAAGAGATTGGATCCTTGAATTCCAGGGTTACCCACCATAAATAAATCTGGATTCAGTTGATCGGGAGCCAATGTACTTACTGGATATTCTTGCCACCCTTCAATTCTTTGAATACCGGTAGCTACCATATCCAGCTGATTGCAGTTCATGAAGTTCAGGCAAGTTTCCAGATACTCGGGTGACCAGGAATCGTCATCATCCAGAAAGGCTAATACGATATTCGACGTATTCCCAAATTCTCGCACAACCAGATCAACGGCCGAGTTCCAGCAGCCGCTAGCCCCAATGGTTCGATGATTTTCGAGGTAAAGGACACTACACCCAGAAGGGGAAATAGAGTTGGCGATTGATCTATTGATTACCTTGTTATCGGATTCAGAGTCATCGCAAATGACGAGGTAGTCTGGAGTAATCGTTTGGCCAACAATGGATGGCAGAGCGCGAGACTTCAGTAATTCTGGACGATTACAGGTCGCGATAATTACGACGATTTTCAGAGATGTTGATTTCAAACTTTTTGTCGTTCCATAGTTTCGATCAGACTTGAGCATAAGACTTCAAACTAGTCCAGACTTCTCACCCGCTCCGCAATCTCTCCAACCTCACAGTCAAAGAACTCACACAGCGCATCCAGCACGTCGGTTGTTGTGCTGTATCGCAATTTTCGACAATGTGGTTCGGTGTACGCCTGTCGCGTTAGCTACTTCTTCAATCGTGATGCGTCGTCCTTCCTTGAAGGATTTGTCAGCGATTAACTCTTTCAATTTGAAGCGAATCATTGATAGCTACCAATTCTTGTAGATCTACAATCATCGCCCAATAGCTACTTTGAAGTAAATTCTCTACATTTCTATGGTCACGGTAGGAACACCGGTCACCCGATGCCCCCCGTACAGATCCGTACGTGCGCTACTAACGCATACGGCTCCTACTTCGAGTATTTAACGCTAAATCGCATTTCTGGATAAGGATGAACAACGCGTACTGCCGGAAGCAAACGTCTGACCCAAGGGCCGAACCTCTCCCAAATAAGCGTGAAACGCTGACTCCGACGGCGAAGTATTTTGAACCAGCGGTTCACTATTTCATAATGGAACAATGAAACACTCCGACCATTACCTGGCACACTGTAATAGTTCATGTGCCCTGTCAGCACCGACCTTAGCCATTTAAGGGTAAAGGCCTACGGGCTCATGCATTCGTCGCCGTAGTTCACGCTGCACCGCACTGATCTGATTTACCAGTCGCTTTCTGATGGTCTTACGTCCCACCTGAAACTCACCATTTCGTCGCTTCGTGCAGTAATGCGTAAATCCCAGAAAGTCGAATGATTCCGGCTTCCCTTCTTTACGTCGCACGCACTGCTCCCTGGCGTAGCGGCCAAATCGGATGAGTCGTGTTTTTTCTGGGTGTACGGCTAAACCAAATTTATTGAGCCTTTGGTGAAGTCGCGCCAGATACTCGTTCGCATCCCATTTGTCCTGAAAGCACAGCACGGCATCATCGGCATAGCGCACAACGAGCACCTCGCCTTTTGCTCTCGTTTTCCGCCACTGGTGACTCCAAAGGTCAAACGCATAGTGCAGGTAAATATTGGATAGCAAAGGTGATATGACTGCTCCCTGTGGTAAACCACAGCTTGTCGGTCTCCTTGCGCCGCCCTCATCAACTACACCCACCTTAATCCAGCGAGTAATCAGCTTAATCAGTCGCTTATCTCGTACACGGTGTTGAATCATTCGGATGAGCCAGTCATGCTCTACTGTATCGAAGAACTGACGTATATCCAGATCCAACACCCAATTCACTTTCTTTTTACAAATCCCGTAGGTGAGCGCATCTAACGCATCATGCTGACTGCGTCCCGGCCTAAAACCGTAAGAAAACCCTTTGAAGTCGGTTTCATAGATTTCATTGAGGAGTGTGACTACCGCCTGCTGCACAAGCTTATCCTCAATGCACTGAATACTGAGCGGTCGCTGTTCGCCATTTCCCTTCGGAATGTAAACACGCCGTGCGGGTTTTGGTTTGTAGCGGTCCTGCTGTATGCGCGAGTGTAAATCCAGTAACCGGTTCTCCAGCTCCTCTTGATAGCGATACCAACTGACGCCATCTACCCCTTTCGCTGCCTGCCGCTTAAGTTGATAAAAACTCTGGCGGAGCAAATCCAGAGTAAGATGGTGCATCAAGGCCGTGAATGATTGCTGCTTATCTTTCTTTGCGATTTGACGTACGCAAGCAAGCCCTGACATCGCGGGATTCCAGCTCTGCGTCTGGCCACGGTCGAACTCATTCGCGTTCCTCTCAGTCAAAACCCTTCCCTCCACCCACTCCGCTGCTTACTATAGCTAAAAGCATTGTTCGCGAGCTTCTCCAGTACTATGGTTTTGTTCGACTTCCTGGCGATTCGATAAATTGTATTACTCGGTTTTCGATTCACAACTTACTATCTCAAGGCTCAATTTGAAGAGACATCGTTCAGGATCTCTTAGGTTCCGCACGTTGAATGTACTTGCATGCATAGGGTCTACGACCCCGCCGAGTTGCGAGCCGCCTTACCCTAACGGCGGATAACATATTGCTTTCTGCATCGCTTAACTGCATCAGCACTCGGGACAATTGATTGCGTGGCTCAATACCTAGCCTGCAAGCACCTCTGCTAACACTTCACTTGTGAGGTTACCCGCACAAGCGCATAGCTCGAGGCTGGGGCGAGTGGTTAGCTCTTACCCCACAGGGACTTCCACCCTTTATTCAACGCCAGCTTATCCTGACGTACTAAACGCTCAAACAACCCCATCTACCGATTTAAATAACGGCTGCTTTCATATTCTCAGGCAGCAGTTTTTCGATGTCTTCCACGTTTTCGCATAACGGCAACTGGGCAAACACTCTCCGTAAATACGCGTAAGGCTCCAGGTCGTTCGCTTTGGCGGTTTCTATCAGGCTGTGCATCATGGGCTGTAATGTCATTAACTTAAGTCAGTGTTTTTGAAGTCAACTACTCGCTAAGTTAATGGCATTGCATAACAATCCTGTAGAAAAACCTGTTTCTAACCCGCTTTTCCCACCAACCGCTCGTGCTCTGTTATTTATTTTCGATTGCCAGTTTTTTATCGGCCACCATTTGTTTATTCTGTGTTTTCAGCTTTTGGTCGTCTATAAGCCAAATACCATATCGCTTTCCTTGCCTGTTCTAAGGCTGTATTGATTCTGTTTTACTGGCTTAGATGCCCATATTTCGCCAGTTTTTCTACATTATGCACCAGGCAATACAGTTGCCATTGTCCCTGTACTTTGATTTTTCCTCTCAGGCTGAAGCGGTTCGGTCTTTTGTTGGTGCCGATGTTGCCGAATACCGGTTCGACAACGGACATCCGGTGGCTGTAGATTTGTTTGCCGTGGGGGCTGTCGACTCGATGTTTCATCCAGTCGGTGTAGCTCGGTAGATTTTGCCGTATTTCTCTTTTTGATGAGCAAACTTGGGATCATGGCTGCGGAACTGGTTGTCTGGGATGTGGGCGTTGATCTGCTTTTCGTGTAGGTATTATCTACCATCGATACACTTGGCTCTAAGGTGCATAACGCTTGCAATAAGGCGCTCCACGATTAACTTACCAATCGCACCGAACTCCGAACCCAATATGCCGAGTGTAACGGGTCACCTTGATTGCCTTTGTTACAAGCAAGATAACTCACTGAACTTGCTTGCAGCTAAGACGAGTTCACCTGTTTCAGGACGGTGAGTAGCATTCCGTAAATCTGTTCACTTGTGTGATTGACCCGACATATTCGCCGATTACAATGGCTGCCAATCTTACCAGGCGCTCGCTGTGCACAAAGGGTATGCGTACAGCAAAGATCGCCTTTTTACAGGAAGCATGCAACATGACCTACTGCGTCGCACTGAAAGTCGAGAACGGACTGGTTTTAACATCCGACTCCCGCACCAATGCCGGTGTTGACCATATCGCCAGCTTCCGCAAATTACATGTTCTCGAAGTACCGGGAGAGCGGGTTATTTTCCTGCAAAGTGCTGGCAATCTGGCCACCACCCAAAGTGTCATTACGCTGTTGCAAACCACCATACGCAACGCCGAACGCCACGCACTGAATGTGCCGACCATGTTTGATGTCGCCGAGCTGGTGGGCAAAACCATAAGAGAAGTGATCAAGCGCGATCAGGGGCAGTCCCAAGGTGTTGATTTCAGCTGCAGCATGCTGGTAAGTGGGCAGATCAAGGGCGAACCGCACCGTTTGTTTAACGTCTATTCGCAAGGCAATTTTATTGAAGCCGGAGAAGACACCCCCTATTTTCAGGTGGGCGAAAGCAAATACGGCAAACCGATACTGGATCGTATTATTAACTTCAATACACCGCTTGATCGCGCCATGCTTTGCAGTCTGATCTCCATGGACTCCACCCTGCGCAGCAATCTGTCTGTGGGGATGCCTCTGGATCTGGTTTGCTACCATACGGGCGGCATGAAAAATCCAGGGCTGATCCGTCTTCAGGAAGACGACAAAATGTTCCATCAGGTGCGCCTGGCCTGGTCTGAAGGCATCAAGGAACTGTTTGACAACCTACCGCTGCTGACCCGTGACGTCTGTCAGCCGGTAGAAGAAGCATAAAAAAACCCCACCGACACAGCCGGTGGGGTTTTTAAAATAACAGGAGTCGGCCGATAAGCCGGGTTCTGTCTTGGACAATCATTCATCTAGGCCAGCAATTGCTCACTGGCTCAAGCGACCTACCCGTTCCCAGCGCGGGCCGCGCCTGTAGGGAACCTATTTGGTCTTGCTTCGGGTGGAGTTTACCGTGCCACGAACTGTTGCCAGACGCGCGGTGCGCTCTTACCGCACCCTTTCACCCTTACCTGATCCACCTTTTTACAAGAAAAAGGGGCCATCGGCGGTTTGCTCTCTGCTGCACTGGTCGTAGGCTCACGCCTCCCAGGCGTTACCTGGCACCCTGCCCTTTGAAGCCCGGACTTTCCTCCCCCTGTATGCCGAAACACACAAGCGACGACTGTCTGGCCGACTCCGGCGCGGAGACTATCATAAAAATGTCATACAGCACACCGGCAGAACCGCAGCGCACCGGTTCGGTGCTGGAGCGGACTGTCAGCCAGATCAGGCGTCTTTCCAACCCAATGCTTTTTGATACAGTTCTTTTTTATTCTCACCGGTCAATTCAGCAATGATCGCCGCTGCTTTTTTCGGCGGCAGCTCCGCCAACAATAATTTAAACAGCCGTTCGGTATCGATTTCAGAAGCCGGTGCGGGCGCTGGATTCCCCGTCACCATCACCACAAACTCACCTTTTTGATGGTCATCATGGCTGGACAGCTGGGCGTGAATCTCCATCAAGGTGCCCCGATAAAAACTCTCGAAGGTTTTGGTCAGCTCCCGCGCCACCACGGCTTCTCGTTGATCACCGAGCACGTCGGACATATCTTCAAGGGTATTGAGAATCCGGTGTTTGGCTTCATAAAACACCAGAGTGCAGGTGTCCTGGACAATGGCGCGCAGACGTTCTTTACGGCCACTGCTTTTATGTGGCAAAAACCCTTCAAAGGTAAACCGGTCTGTCGGCAAACCGGCCGCCGACAACGCCGTAATCATGGCACTGGCCCCCGGAATCGGCACCACCTTGTGGCCAGCCTGACGCAGCGCCTGTACTAATGGATAACCGGGATCAGAAATCAATGGCGTACCGGCATCGGATACCAGAGCGATATCACGGCCCTGATCCAGGTGATCCATCACCTGCTGAATACGGTCACGTTCATTGTGATCGTGTACCGATAACATGGGCTTGCGCAGGCCCAGGTGCTGGAGCAATCTCTGGGTATGTCTGGTATCCTCGCAGGCAATTAAATTCACGGCACTCAGCACCTGACGGGCCCGTTCGGTCAGGTCAGCCAGGTTGCCTATTGGCGTTGCCACAACGTACAGCGTGGCGCTAACAGAATCGGGAAGAGAGCTCATGCGGGGAAATACACCTGGGGTATGGAAATTCTTGGCGACCGCAACAGCGGTGATGCTGTTAGGTCTTGCCGGGTGCGCTACTGCTCCTCCACACACCTCAGAAAAGGCCGTTCAGCCTGTTCAGGTCAGTAATGCCGAGCTGCTGCAACGCGCGGGTTCAGCGATTGAAAGGGGCGAGTTTGGCAACGCCAGCCAGTATTTGCAACAGCTGGAGCAACGCCAGCTGAGTAATAGCGAGCGTATTGATCAGCTGCTGGTCGCCACCGTGCTGGCACTGAAGTCCGAACAACCCGACAGCGCCGAATATTCTCTTGAACGACTGCAGTCCTTGCGAGACCAGGCAACGTCCTCCCAGGACGCCCGTATCAGTTTACTGCGCGCTACCTGGTATGGTCAGCGCGGAGAACATTACGCGGCAGTGCGAGAACGGGTATTTATTGCCCCGGTACTGCAAGGCACGCTGGCCAACAGTAACCATGAAGGCATCTGGAACCAGTTGATGGCCATGTCGGAGGAAGAACTGAAGGACAAGGGTGCTCAAAATGCTGGCACGGAACTGGGGCAATGGCTAGAGCTGGCGATACTGACCCGACATTCCGGCCTCAGCCTTGATGATCAAATCGCAGCATTGGAACAATGGCGCAGCCGTAACCCGCTGCACCCGGCTGCTCGCCAATTGCCGGGCAGTCTGGCGTACCTGTCGACACTTGCCGCCCAACGCCCGGAACGTGTTGCCCTCATGTTGCCATTGTCTGGTCCATTGGCAGCTTCCGGGCAGGCAATTCGGGACGGATTTCTGGCCGCCTATTATCAGGCGCTGGAAAAAGGACAAGCGACCCCAGAACTCACCATGCTCGACAGCCAAGGGGCAGAATCGGTCGATCAGGGATACGCCGAAGCGCTAATGACCGGTGCTCAATGGATTGTTGGGCCAGTCAGCAAGCAAGAAGTCGTGACGCTGGCACAGCGCCCAGAACTGGCGATTCCCACACTGGCGCTGAACTATGGTGACCCAAGCCCCAACAACGAAGCCAGCACACCGGCTAATCTGTATCAATTTGGCCTGGCCCCGGAAGATGAAGCTATTCAGGTGGCCGAGCAAGCCTGGGCAGATGGTCATCGCCGGG
The DNA here is from genome assembly GCF_044962685.1 of Oceanobacter antarcticus. NCBI lineage: Bacteria > Pseudomonadati > Pseudomonadota > Gammaproteobacteria > Oceanospirillales > Oceanospirillaceae > Oceanobacter > Oceanobacter antarcticus. The sequence goes on along the minus strand of NZ_JBBKTX010000020.1, from coordinate 72,683 downwards.
CACTGGTGATGATTCCTGAAGGCCCCTGGGGCGAGCGAATTTTTACCGCTTTCCGGGATCACTGGCTGGCACTGGGCGGCGAACTGGGCGAGACCCGTTTTTACACCAGCCAGAGCGATTACAACCCGGATATCAAGGCACTGCTGAACGTCGACGACAGCGCTAGCCGCAATCGGCTAATGCGCCAGTTATTACGTCAATCAACCGAATTTGAACCCCGTCGCCGTCAGGATGTCGACTGGGTATTCCTCGTTGCCCAGCCACAGCAAGCGCGCCAGATCAAACCAACACTGGCATTCAACTTCGCTGGTGATCTGCCCGTTTACGCCACCTCACACGTTTACAGCGGCCAACCCGACCCCAACCATGATCGCGACCTGAACGGCATCCGGTTTTGCGACCTGCCCTGGGTATTGGAAGGTGGTCAGCTTTACAACCAGGTAGAAAAAAACAGTGACAGCGGCCAGGGGCCGTATCTGCGCCTGTATGCGCTGGGGGTTGATGCCTATCGCCTGTTACCACGCCTGCCGCAACTGCAAGCCTTCCCGGACAACCGCCTTGATGGAGAGACCGGGAGCATCCAACTGGATGCCCAGCGCCGCATCCATCGGCAAAGTGAATGCGCCATTTTCCGCTCTGGCCGCCCGGCACTGCTGAGTCAGCAGTAGCAGTCTTCCAATGGCCATTCACCAGGTTTCCCGCCGCGCCATGGGCCAGCAAATAGAAGCAGCGGCTGAACAGTTTTTACGGGGACACGGGCTAGAATTTGAAGCCCGTAATTATTACACTCGCCGCGGCGAAATTGACCTGATCTTTCGCCACAACAACGTACTGGTATTTATCGAAGTGCGTTATCGCAAACGGAATTCTTATGGCTCCGGGGCAGAAACGGTAACCGTCAGCAAACAACAGAAACTGCGCCTGGCCGCCGAACACTACCTGCAACAGCAGTATGCCCAACCGTTACCAGACTGCCGTTTTGATGTGTTGTCCGGCTGTGGCGACCCGGTAACATTCGACTGGATACAAAACGCCTTCTGAATCTTGCTGTATTTGATAATCAATTCACCCTCGAGCCTTGGTCTTATCCCGATTGATGCATTACCATTGTCGGCTTCTGATGACGGAGAACCACCGTGCAAGATCGCATCATCAGCCATTTTGGCAACAGTATTGAAACCAAGGCGCTCGCCGCTGAGCAACTGCCCCCCTTTATCGAACGAGGCGGTCAGACGATGGTGAATGCCATTCTCGGTGGCAACAAGATTCTCAGCTGCGGCAACGGTGGATCAGCCGGAGATGCCCAGCATTTTTCCTCCGAGCTGCTCAACCGTTTTGAACGCGAACGTCCAGGGCTGCCCGCGTTCGCTCTGACCACCGACTCATCCACCATGACGTCGATTGCCAACGACTACAGCTACAACGAAATCTTTTCCAAGCAGATCCGGGCGCTGGGCAACAAGGGCGATATTCTGCTGGCGATATCCACCAGTGGTAACTCGGCCAACGTAGTGCAGGCTATTCAAGCAGCCCATGAACGGGAAATGACCGTCATTGCCCTATCAGGAAAAGACGGCGGCGATATGGCCTCACTGCTGACCACAGACGATGTTGAAATCCGCGTGCCATCGACAGTGACTGCCCGCATACAGGAAGTCCACTTGTTGGTGATTCACTGCCTCTGCGACTACATCGACTGTTCGCTGTTTGGCGAAGAATAAAACAGCCGTTAAAAAATAAAGGCTATCAGCAGTAGTATTGCTGATAGCCTTATCTGGCCCAAAAACCATCATTCGCCTCGCAGGATGCCAATAGCCGCTACCTTTTAAATTACCGCGACTAAATCACCGCGACTCAACTCAACGACTCACCACGACGGCTATTTGATAGGGAGCGAGACCCTGCGCTTAATGCGCATTGTCTGAAAATAGGCATCAGTCATCTTTCAGACGGTTAATTCCCAGCGCCTTGAGCGTGTACTTCTCGAACACAGGCTCACTGGAACCGGTTTTCATTTTACGAATAAAGTACTTTTCAAACGCCACCTTGGCCAGATGCACCCATTTACCCTGCTTAAACCAGGTCACATTACGCGGTGGAATCTGCGGAATAGCCACAAACGCCGCCCCCGTATCCCCCATATCGGCCAGACAAATCGCCGCCCAAGTACCCTTTGCATCCGCAACACCGCCTTCCAAATCGGCATGCAAATTGTGAGCGATCGCCGTCATCATCGACTCAATCATATAACCGGTTTTTGGCGTACCGGTAGGCACCGGCGTCACCTCCACTGGTGGAATAGCCACACAGACACCCGCCGCAAAGATATTCTTCCAAGTCGGATTACGCTGGAACTCATCAATAATCACAAAACCTTTCGGATTCACCAGCCCCTCGACCTCAGCCACCGGATCAACACCAACAAACGACGGCAACATCATCGAATGTTTGAACGGCACCTCATGCTGCTGCTTCAGAGAACCATCGTCATTCAGCTCATCCACATACATCATGCCCGCTTCCACCCGCGTCACGCTGGCATTGGTAATCCACTTGATATGGCGGTTACGCAACTCGCTTTCCAGCATCGACTTGGAATCGCCCACCCCACCCAGACCCAAATGGCCGATATAAGGCTCGCTGGAAATATACATCATCGGCACCCGGTCACGAACCTTACGCTTGCGTAATTCAGTCTCCAGAATAAAAGCATACTCATACGCCGGGCCAAAACACGAAGCCCCCGGCATGGCTCCAACCACTACCGGCCCTGGCTCATCTATCAGTTGATCAACGTCGTCACGACAGGCTTCCGAATGATCCAGCGTACAAACCGACTGGGTAAAACCACCGTGAGGCCCGGCACCTTCGATAGCCGCAAAATTAAGCTTTGGCCCGGTGCAAATCACCAGATAATCGTAAGACTGCTGCGAACCATCCTTCAACGTCAGGCTATTCTTATCCGGCTCGATCGCCGTCACCGACGACGCAATAAACTCGATGCCCTTCTTCTCCAGATAAGGACGAATCGGAAAACTGATTTCAGGACGTTCGCGCCAGCGCACAGCAATCCAGGGATTGGACGGCACAAACTGGAAATCTTCCCGCTCATTAATCACCGTCACCTGATGACCCTTGCCCAACAACTCACGAATTTCATACGCACCGGCCATACCGCCAGTGCCTGCGCCCAATACGATGATTCTCGCCATGCTCAGCCTCACTTCTTGTTGTGTATCTTGGTGTGGGAGCCTGTCTAGCTCAAGTCTGCTCTACTGCGGAAAAGCTGGATTTGGCTCTTTTTACGCAACTTTTTGGTAAACAGAATCACTATTCGCCTCACATTCGCGTAAACATCGCGCCAACCAGCCTTGCACTCGCAACGAACGCCCAAGTCCGACAGGCTCCTAGAAATAGCAACAGCGAGGCCAATATTCCCAAGCAGGAATATTTAAAGTTTACAGCCCAAAATAATCATAAAAATCAGTCGTTTGGCAGCTAGCCACCAAGAGATTCGAGGCGCTTCACAACAACAAAATAACAAGACAAAACCAGACAACCGCTGAAACAAGCCAATCGACTGCCACTATTTTCAGCAACCTGCCAAAAATGACAGTCCGAATAATAGCCTGTATGACGGCTGATTTAAGATGCAGGCGCAGAACGTGCCAACCGCATTTGAAGCAGCTCATCCAGCTGACGTTCTGCTTCAGCTTTTATCGGGCTGCTGCGCCAGTACCGCAGCCAAATCATCGTCGTCTGGCATTCCAAAACTGGACCAGGATTCCACCACCTTGCCATCGGCATTCAGCAGATACTTGTAGAAATTCCAGCGCGGTGCACCGGCTTGGCGGGCCATTTCCTGAAACAACGGATGCGCGTTAGCACCCTTGACCGGCACCGGAGCCATCATGGTAAAGGTGACACCGAAGTTCTTGAAACACACTTCTGCGGCTTCTTCTTCGGTCTTAGCTTCCTGATCAAAGCTGTTGGACGCCACGCCAATAACCACCAGGCCACGATCTTTATAAGTTTCATGCAGTGCTTCCAGATCGGCAAATTGCCCGGAAAAACCACAATGGCTGGCAGTGTTTACCAGTAGCACCGGGTGGCCATTAACGACGTCGCAGACATTGAGTATCTTGCTGCTGTGTAATTGCTTCATTTGTTGATGGAACACCGCCGGACAAGCTGCGGCTTGAGCGGACATCTGCGCAGCGGCAGGTTGGGCCGCAGATCGAGCGGCGTCGCTGGCAAGCGCCGGAGCTGCCTGCAACAGCAACCAGATCAGCAGCAGGCTGGCCGCCAGCAACAGCCAGAACGAGCCAGACCACGACGGCGTTATTGCCGCTGGTTGCGGCACATGGCGTTGCCGCAGGGCCTGCTGACGGCGGCGGTTTACTGCCATACGGGAACGTGTCATATCAACCTCCAACGAATTATCTGATGCCAATAAAGTTATACATAGTCTATACAAAAAATTGTCAAAACAAGGATTTCCGTTCGAAAATGGCACACAGCGATCACTATCAAGGTGAACTCCGCGATAACAAGCCGGATTCACCCTTTCTTGCCTGCTCCTTCGGCAATACGTTTGACCACGCGGGAAGCCGCCACAAAACCAAACGCCCCCGTCACCATAGTGGCAGAGCCAAAGCCGGATGCGCAGTCCAGCCGGGTGCTGTCGCCCGCAAATGCTTTCATCTGGCAGACCGAGCCATCCGGTTGCGGATAGACCAGCTGTTCCGTGGAAAAGACACAGGGAATGGAATAATTACGGCTGGGGTTACGAGAAAAACCATATTCCCGCCGCAGCAAGGAACGCACCTTGCGAGCCAGCGGGTCATTGGTGGTTTTATTGAGATCGGCAATCTGGATTTGGGTCGGATCAATCTGTCCACCCGCAGCGCCTGTGGTTACCACCCGAATCTTGTAACGTTTGCAAAAAGCCAACAGCGCTGCCTTGTTCCTGACACTGTCGATGCAATCCACTACGTAATCAAAATGGTCGTACTGATCGCCCGGTGCCAGTATCGCCGCCATGTTTTTGCTGGTGAGAAAATCCTCAACCGTCTGGACATCACACTCGGGATTGATTTGCAGCAAACGTTCACGCATCGCGGCGACTTTCATTTGCCCGACGCAGCCCATCAGGGCGTGAATCTGGCGATTGGTATTGGTCACACAAATATCGTCCAGGTCGATCAGGGTCAGGGCACCAATTCCGGAACGGGCCAGTGCCTCTGCTACCCAGGTGCCGACACCGCCAATCCCCACCACGCACACACGCGCACGCGATAAACGTTCAAGGCCGGAAACGCCGTACAGGCGGCCAATGCCACCGAATCTGTCTGTATATGCTGGAGTCACTGCTACCTCTGAATGCTACTCGTCATCGCCACCGGCGAGAGGCGCAAGTATATCAGAGCTGAGAAACGCGGGTTTTACCGGGAAATCGAAGCCAGCGAGATGTCTGACTGATACGTTGTAATGGAATTTCTTCAGCATGAAATGCAGTTTCAAGCGTGCTCATTTGTTGCGGCTCCAGCAACCCTAGCAATCCTTGCCGTAACTGCGGGATGGGTGCAATTCGTGCGGTCAGGGAATCCACCAGCAAAGCAAGAAAGTCGGGCGACAGATGCGCATGGTCGTAGTGATTGATCATCAGAACAGTGGCGTCATCCTGCAATTCGAGGGAGAGGTTATCGCCTTTGAGTAATGGGCCTTTGATAGCAGAGAAGAAGGTATCGAGGTCTTGCTGGAAATGGGAGAGATTATGGGATGTGGCAGCAGCAGCAAGTGCATCCATCCAGAGTTGCCGAAAACGCCTTGGCGATACCTCATCTTCGACGACTTTCAGTTCAAGACGGGTGCCTTCTGTAACTGCACCCTCTGTAACCGCGCCTTCACTGACCGATTCGACGTCATTCAGAGCAACCAGAAACCAGGACTTTCCCAGTAACTCGAAGTATCCGTACGTCTGTTCACCGGCAGCCAGTACCGGAGTCGTCAGTACCAGCAACATCATGAGTACCGATATACGCTTCATAACTACAGCCCTGCTCGGATTGAAATGGCTTGGGAATCCTTTACCCGTTGACCAGGAAAAACCCTGTTTCACGACCTGCCCGACGCCTGGTGTAACAAACGCGGCTGTAAAAACAAGCAGTCACATGACCTGTCGTGCCTTTCTGTATTCCTTTCAGATGATCCAACGTTAGCATGACAAATTGGAAACAGGCAGCGCCGTTAACGGGTATTCATCACAAAACGGAAAGGAATGTCGAACTCAAAATCTGGCCCCAGCAAAATACCGGGCAACTCGCGATACGGTGCGGCCCGTTCTGCTGCTCGTACCGCTGCCGAGTCCAGTACGGTATGCCCGGAAGTTTCACTGATAACAGCGGTTATCAAGCTGCCATCCCGATTCAACTTCAGCGCAACCCGCGCAGTCCCTTCCAGCCCGCGCCGCAACGCCTGCTTGGGATACAGCACCTTGGCATTGGCACTGGTTAACAGATCGCGATAATAACGCGCTTCTGATTGCTGCCGTTCGATCAGCAATGCTTCCTGTTTTCTCTGCTGCGCTTGCCGGGCTGCCAACTCAGCGGCTGCCTGCTCTTCTGCCAGGCGTAACGTCTCCTGCTGTTGGTTTGTCGATAACGCCTCCGCCACCGGATCAGATAAAGCTGACAATGGGGTCTCATCAAGCTCCGGTATATTCATCATCTCCATGCCGGGTTCCGGCTGCGACTCTGCTGGTGCCATGATGTCCGGGCTGGGTTCTGTTGCCGCCGGAGGCAATGTCACTGCGGCAACAGTAACTCCAGCAGCAGTCACTCCGGCAGCACTACCCTGGCCCGCAATTACAACGGCAGCAGCTGAAACTGATGGTTTGGCGCTATTATGTTGCTCAACCGTAACCCAGCTTTCGATCACTTGCTGACGCCCGGCGGCCGGTTCAATTGCCAGTAACCGGGCCTGTTGTTCAGCTCGCTGGTCGGCCGACATGTGAATCAGATCATCCTTGAATTTTTGCGAACGCGGGTACTTGCCCACCCAAACCGTCACCAGTGCCCGTACAAAACCAGGATCATCCAGCTGTAGCACGTCAACCGCATTGATAGTCACCCGCGTCTCACCGGTCTCGTTTGAGATCACCAGCTGATCTCCCATGAGCAGATCATCTTTCAGCAAGTGCATAAACCGGGTGACCTGGGTAACCCGCCGATTCATTTCTGCTTCGCTAAGATTAATCGCCAGCCCCTCGTTCCAGAGGCGGTAGAAACGCCTGGGGGAGAGTTCATCTGCCAGGATGCGCATTTCCAGCCGCAGTGGCTGGGCAGAATTCAGCCAGGCTTCACTGTTGGCGCTGTCGCTATAGACCGATGCCAGATAGACATCGTTATCGAGACGCCGATAAACAGCAGCGCCCTGCAATTCGAGCGCTGCAGCTTCAACCGCCGTCACGGATAACAGTACAACAAGAAACAGGGTAATCAGGCGCATAACAGATCTGTCGGTAAGGTGCATTGAACCAGTCTAGGAGCGAAAGGTTACAGAATCTTGTCGTGCAAAAACGGGCTTGGTAATCGACTCGGTTTCAACACAAGATCGGACTCATGGCGCGCCATTGTGGTCTTTTGGGATGGGTGGCCTCTGCGAGAAAATGCAGCAAGGCTAATTAATCCAGATTCACCAGATGAATCTGGTCGGTAGACAATGCCAAGCTAGTGGTAATGCGTTGCAACGTATGGGGATAACGGATGTCATGCAGGCTGATGCCCGACAGCACCAGCGTCAGTACCTGATTGATACCACCCCAGTTACCTGCCAGCGAGCAACTGTCGGTGATGTCGCAATCAGACTCAACGGTACTGCATTCCGTCAGGCTCACCTTGCCTTCAAAGGCTTCCACAATCGCCAGCAAGGGAATCTGTTCCGGGCTGCGCGCCAGTCGGTAACCACCACGGGAACCACGTCGGGCCTGGACCAGCCCGGCATCCGCCAGCACTTTTAGCACCTTGCGGGCGGTCGGCAACGACACGCCGATGCCGGTGACAATGTCGTCAGTGGATTGCTGGGAACCACCGCTTTTGGCCAGATGGTTCAGCACCAACACGCCGTAATCGGTCATTTTGCTGATTTTCATTGATGACTTTTACCCACTTGCCGTCCGTCACCCCCGTTTCAGGAACAACCCGAGCGGATACGGAAACCGGTTTATCAGCAAAGCATACCAAACTGGTATTGATTCTGGTAATACTGTGAGTACTTGAGTAGAATGCTGGGACTAACGAAATGATGATATCAGCACAGCCGGATCCATACTGGCCAGATGTGCCCGGTTACCACCGCACAGCAGTTGGCAAGCCCTCTTCTCGCGGTTTGCAACCAGGAACGATGTCATCCGACCGAGAGACAGCGCCATGACCGATGCCATTAATCCCGCTCTGACCGACCCCGTACCGAATCAGGAAATTCATCAACGTTTCCGCAAGGAATACGCGGCCGGATTTATCAGTGATATTGAATCCGATACCCTGCCGCCCGGCCTGAATGAAGACGTAGTGCGGTTTATTTCCGCCAAAAAAGGTGAACCCGAGTGGATGACCGAATGGCGGCTGAAAGCCTATCGCGCCTGGCTGGAAATGGTGGAGCCAGAATGGGCTCATGTCAGCTATGACAAGCCGGATTTCCAAGCACTCTCTTATTATTCAGCACCCAAAAGCATGGCCGACGGGCCAAAAAGCCTGGATGAAGTGGATCCCAAGCTACTGGAAACCTACAACAAGCTGGGCATCCCGCTGCACGAACAGCTGATGCTGGCCGGGGTCGCAGTCGACGCCGTCTTCGACTCGGTTTCTATCGCTACCACCTTCCGCGACAAACTGGCGGAAGCCGGTGTGATCTTTATGCCGATTTCCGAAGCCGTGCACAAGCACCCGGAACTGGTGAAAAAATACCTCGGCACCGTCGTACCGCAGCGCGACAACTTTTATGCTGCCCTCAACTGCGCTGTATTCTCCGACGGCTCGTTTGTCTACATCCCCAAAGGCGTACGCTGCCCGATGGAGTTGTCGACCTACTTCCGTATCAACGAAGCCAAAACCGGCCAGTTTGAACGTACGCTGATTATCGCCGATGAAGGCTCACACGTTTCCTACCTCGAAGGCTGTACCGCGCCGATGCGCGACGAAAATCAGCTGCACGCCGCCGTAGTGGAACTGATCGCCCTCGACAACGCCGAAATCAAATACAGCACCGTGCAAAACTGGTATCCCGGTGACGAAGAAGGCAAAGGTGGCATCTACAACTTTGTTACCAAACGAGCCGTTGCCCATACCAATGCCAAGGTCAGCTGGACCCAGGTTGAGACCGGTTCAGCCGTCACCTGGAAATATCCGAGCTGCATCCTCAAGGGTGACAATTCGGTAGGCGAGTTTTACTCCGTCGCACTGACCAACAACTATCAGCAGGCCGACACCGGCACCAAGATGATTCACCTGGGCAAAAACACCCGCTCCACCATTATCTCCAAGGGTATTTCTGCCGGTAAAAGCCAAAACGCCTATCGCGGTCTGGTGCGCATGAATCCGAATGCCGAAGGTGCCCGTAACTACACCCAGTGTGACTCGCTGCTGATTGGCGACCAGTGTGGCGCCCATACTTTCCCTTACATCGAAAGCAAGCACCCGTCAGCGGTGATAGAACACGAAGCAACAACCTCTACCGTCAGCGACGACCAGCTGTTCCTGTGTCGCCAGCGCGGCATTGATACCGAAAAAGCGGTGTCCATGATTGTGAACGGTTTCTGCAAAGAGGTGTTCAAGGAACTGCCGATGGAGTTTGCCGTAGAAGCGGGCAAACTGCTGGAAATCAGCCTTGAAGGGTCAGTGGGATAATTCATTGTCGGAGATCTGAGGCCAGACGCAAAACACCGAATCATGTCCGACGTCTGGCATCCGGCGTCCGTCCAAAACACATTAAAGCGTCCGACGTCTGGCACCGACGTCCGACTACAGAAGACAGGAACCACCATGATCAGCATTAAAAACCTGCACGCCAAAGTCGAAGACAAGCCCATTCTCAAGGGCCTCAACCTGGACATCAAACCCGGTGAAATCCATGCCATCATGGGTCCTAACGGCGCAGGCAAAAGCACACTGGGTAATGTCCTGGCGGGCCGCGACGGTTACGAAGTCACCGCCGGTTCGGCCACGTTGAATAGCAAGGATATTCTGGCACTCAACGCGGAAGAACGCGCTCGCGAGGGCCTGTTCCTGGCATTTCAGTACCCGGTTGAAATTCCCGGTGTTTCCAATCTCGAATTTCTCAAAGCCTCCGTCGATGCCATTCGTGCCCACCAGGGCAAGGAACCGATGGATTCGGTCAGTTTTTTGAAAATGGCACGGGAAAAAATCAAGGCAGTGAATCTCGACCAGAGTTTCCTCAAGCGTGGTGTCAACGAAGGTTTCTCCGGTGGTGAGAAAAAGCGTAACGAGTTGATGCAAATGATGATGCTGGAACCTTCCCTGTGCATCCTTGATGAAACCGACTCCGGTCTCGATATCGACGCTCTGCAAGTGGTGGCAAATGGCGTTAATGCCATGCGTGATCCCAACCGCTCTTTCATCATCGTCACCCACTACCAGCGCTTGCTCGACTACATCATCCCGGACTACGTTCACGTCCTTGCTGATGGCAAGATCGTCAAATCCGGTGGCAAGGAGCTGGCGCTGGAACTGGAAGAGAAAGGCTACGGCTGGCTGGAAAGCGAGGCGCAATAACATGGTAGAGACGAATCCGGCTGCCAGCTTTCAGCAGCAGCAACTTAATCAGCAAGCTACTATTGCTCCCCTGGACTGGCTGGCTGACATTAACCATACCGGTCGTGCAGCCTTTGCCGCTGCGCCGTGGCCAAATCGCAAAACCGAGGCGTGGAAGTATTGCTCGCTGAAAACCCTGGCGGCAGACAGCTACAATGCTGCTGTTCCGGTTACACCAGTCGCTGCCGATACACTGGCCAGCACCATCACCATCGCCGGGCTGGACAGCTACCAGCTGGTACTGGTGAATGGCCAGATCGATACCGCATTGTCGAGCGCCCTGGCACTGGAACAGGTGGTGCTGTTTGCCGATGCCAATAGCGAGCAACAAGCGCGGATTGTCGAGCGTTTGTCTAACGGCCGTCAGCAATCGAATCATCACCTGTTTAACGACCTTAACGACGCCGCGCTCAGCAGCGGCGTGCTGATCACCATTGGTCGCAACAGCCCGCTCGACAAACCACTGCAAATCTGTTCAATCAATACCGGTGCCGATCATGCCTACAGCATCAACAGCCGAGTATTGGTGGAGCTGGAAACCAGCGCCGAGCTGACACTGATTGAGCAGTTTGCCTCCGTAACACAGAGCAGCGACAACAGTTTTACCAACAACCAGACGGATATTCTGGTCGGCGATAACGCCCGCCTGACCCATTACCGTCTTAACCAGATGCAGCAAGCCGCCGTCTTTATCGGTACCAGCCGTATCGATCTGCAACGGGATGCCCAGTACCTGGCGTTTCACCTCGGACTTGGCTCGGCGCTGACCCGTAATGACCTGGTGGTCAACCACAATCGTGGTGGCTCACACTCGGAAATTTCCGGTGTCTACGTCCCCCAGGAATCGCAACTGGTCGATTTCCACACCTGTATCGAACACGCTGCCGCCCATTGCACCAGCAACGAAGTATTCCGCGGCATTATCAACGACCAGGCCAAAGCGGTATTCAACGGCCGCATTCATATTCACAAGAATGCCCAGAAAACCTTGGCGGAACTGAGCAACAAGAACCTGTTACTGACCAACAAAGCCGAAATCAACACCAAGCCGGAACTGGAAATCTACGCCGACGACGTTAAATGCGCCCACGGTGCGACCGTTGCCCAGCTCGATGACAAGGCCCGTTTCTATATGCAAAGCCGGGGCATCAGCGAACAGGAAGCCCAGGTCATGTTGAGCTTTGGTTTTATCAACGAACTGCTGGAGGCGCTGCCACATCCCGCCGTTGGCGACTGGTTACGCCCGCTGCTGGCGCAGCGTTTTGGTCGTGTCCAGGCCTTTACTCACGAGCAGATCGAGGCACTGTCATGATCGACGCCTATTCCGCAGAAACCCGCCGTTACATCGACAATATCCGCCAGGATTTCCCGGCGCTGCAGCAGCAAGTACATGGCAAGCCGCTGGTCTATCTCGACAACGGTGCCACCACGCACAAGCCAAACGTTGTGATCGAGGCCGAAGCGACGTTCTATCGCACGGTCAACTCCAACGTCCACCGTGGTGCCCATTATCTCAGTGACGTCGCAACCGAGCAGTTCGAAGGTGCCCGTAAAGTCGTGCAGGAATTCATCGGGGCGTTAAAACCAGAGGAAATTGTCTGGACCCGAGGCACTACCGAAGGCATCAACCTGGTGGCATCCACTTGGGGCCGCAAGCACATTGGCAAGGGTGACCGTATTCTGGTCAGCGAAATGGAGCATCATTCCAATATCGTACCCTGGCAAATGCTGTGCGCACAGGTCGGCGCAGAACTGATCCCGATCCCGGTCAAGGACAACGGCGAACTCGACCTGAACGCCTTGGCCGAATTGATGGAGCCTCGGGTCAAGCTGATTTCCGTTGCGCACGTCTCCAACGCCCTTGGCAGCGTCAATCCGATCCCGGACATTGTCCGTATGGCACGGATCAACGAATCCGTGGTGATGGTTGACGGTGCCCAGGGGGTCTCCCACTTTGATGTCGATGTGCTGCAGCTGGATGTCGATTTCTATGCTTTTTCCAGCCACAAGTTGTTTGGCCCGACCGGTATGGGTGTGTTGTACGGCAAGGAAGAACTGCTCAATGACATGCCGCCCTATCAGGGCGGTGGTGAAATGATTGAACACTGCTCTTTTGCTGGCACCACCTACAACCAGTTACCCTACAAGTTTGAAGCGGGCACCCCCAATATTGCCGGTGCGATTGGCCTGGCTGCTGCCATCAACTACCTCAACGGTCTCGATCGCAAGGTACTGGCCGCTCAGGAAGAGGCTCTGATCCAAAAAGCCCACGCCATGGCGCTGGAGTTGGGTGGTATCCGTATCATCGGCGAAGCGGCCAAAAAAGCCTCCGTCTTCAGTTTTCTGCTCGACGGTGCGCACCCTGCGGACGTCGGCACCCTGCTCGACCAGCAAGGCATTGCGGTCCGTACCGGCCACCACTGTGCCATGCCATTGATGGAACGCCTTGGCGTACCGGGAACCGTGCGGGCCTCGATGGCGTTTTACAATACGCTGGATGAAGTGGATGCCCTGTTCAAGGGGCTGGAAAAAGCCAAGATGTTTTTGCTGTAATGATTCGTGACCGATTGAGGACACACACATGAGTATTGAAACCTACGACCCGAACGCCGCTGCCGAAGTCAGCATGACCGACGCGGCGATTCAACACGTGCGCAAAATGTTGGCCAAAAATAGTGACAAAAGCGGCGTGCGTCTGGCTGTCAAAAAGAGCGGCTGCTCAGGATTCAAGTACGATATTGAATTTGTTGATGCTTCCAGCCCTGGCGACCAGGTAGTCCAGGTCGCCAGTGACGTGATCCTGTACGTCGCCGAAGATGCCAGAGCCTATGTCCGTGGCACCGAAATCGACTTCACCAAAGAAGGCCTGAACAGCATCATCAAGTTCAACAATCCCAATGCCCGTGATTTGTGTGGCTGCGGTGAATCCTTTTCGGTGTAACCTTGCCATGTCACCTTGGTATGTACCTTTTCAGGTCATGAGGTCATGCTGAGGTGCCATCCATGCCACAACCGCTGAACGTCCGGAGATATTGCACTGACCCGGCGTGATGCCGGTATCAAAACGGCACTCACTCAGCAAAATTTCAGCGACAGGTAGCTTCATTTATGGAAAAACGCATGGTCGTTTCGCTGGCTGCATGTCCAGCGCGACAGGTTCCTTCCGGTATTCCTGCCACCATTCCGCCCGGTGTCTTTGTCACCATCAATCAGGCACTGGGTGGCAATTATACGGTCACCGTTAACGGCAACATGATGCGGGTTGATGGCACCGATGCGGCCGCGCTGGGCCTGCAAGCAGAACAGATTGTCTTCGAGGATCACGGCGATAACGTGGTTCGGAAAGAACAGGTTGAGCAAGCATTACGGACGATTTTCGACCCGGAAATTCCCATCAATTTGCTCGACCTGGGTCTGATTTATGGCATAGAGATTGACGGTCATCAGGTCAACATCCGCATGACACTGACCGCACCGACCTGTGGCATGGGACCAGTACTGATTTCCGACGTCAAATATCGGGTCGCCAAAGTCCCCAATGTCAGTGCCGTCAACGTCGAACTGGTGTTTGAGCCACAATGGCATCGTGACATGATGACCGAAGAAGCCCAGCTTGAAGCAGGTCTGTTTTTCTGACAGACCCTGTTTGCCTCGCCTGCCGGATACTTGGCTTGATGTCCATTATCCGGCACGCCTTGTTACCTCTGGCTATCTTGCATACGACACCTGCCCTTGAGACAAACACCGCATGAAAATGACCGAAACCCCTGAGCAAGTTGTGCTCGAGCCATCTGCAGATCCTGCCAGCGCCTGTCTGATCTGGCTGCATGGCCTGGGAGCGGACGGCTACGATTTTGTGCCGGTGGTACAGCATATGGCGAGCTTGATAGATACATCACAACTGCGCTGTATTTTCCCCCATGCCCCCAAACGGCCAGTCACGATGGCCGATGGCGCAGCCATGCGCTCCTGGTACGATATTATGGCGATGGCGCCAAAACGCACCATCGACCCGGATCAGCTGGCCGACTCAGTGAATCGGCTGTATCAGCTGATTCAACAACAAATTGATATGGGCATACCTTCCTGGAAAATTGTGCTTGCCGGGTTTTCCCAAGGAGGGGCGGTTGCTTATCAGGCCGCAACCAGCTTTGGTCAGCCACTCGGCGGGCTGATTGCTCTGAGCACCTACATTCCCGATGGCACTCGGGTGAATCCGTTCAAGGTTCATCCTGCCAATAGCCAGCTGCCAGTCATGGTTGCCCATGGCACGGTGGATCCGGTTGTGCCGATCTCGCTGGCGATGGTGGCGCTGGAACAGCTGCGCCACAACGGCCTGCAACCACTCTGGCGCAGCTATCCGATGAAGCACGAGGTTTCGTACCCGGAAATTGAAGACGTCAGCCGTTTTCTCAGTGGCTGCTTGGGCCAAAATCAATCCTGATGCAAGCGGAATCGCTCTGCCAGCGTCATCAGATTGCCCGCCAGTTCACGCTGCTGGCCACCGGTCTTGCGCATAAACTTGCCGGTGGCTACGGTCGACTCTGATAAACGCTGAATAGCCATCATGTTCTGGCCCAGCTCTTTATTGGTCGTCACCTGCTCTTCTGCCGCTGCGGCCACCTGATCAGACATATCCCGGATACTGCGGACAGCGGAACGTATTTGGGCCAGCTCTCTGGCGACGGTACCCGACAGCTCGACCGTTTGCCGCGCCACTTTCTGCGATTCTTCAACAGAATGATAGGCGCGCTGTGAATCTTGCTGGAAACGGCCAACAATCCGGCCGATTTCGGCAGTAGACTCTTGTGTTTTTTGCGCCAACGACCTGACTTCATCCGCGACAACAGCAAACCCCCGGCCCTGCTCTCCCGCACGGGCAGCTTCAATCGCAGCATTCAGCGCCAGCAGGTTGGTTTGCTCGGCAATAGCCTTGATCACCTCCAGTACCCCGGCAATGGCATCACTGGAACGGTGCAAATCCTGAATCACCTCCGCCGCCTGATTCATCTGGGTATTGAGGTTTTCAATACAACCCAGACTGAGATCGACCGTTTCACCGCTGCTGTCGGCCGTTTGATTGGCCTGGCTGGCCTGGTCAGCCACTTGCTGGATGCTGTAGGCAATGTCCTGCGTCGCCTGTTCCAGCTGACTGACAGCGGTCGCAGCACTCGAGGTTTCATCCTGCTGTACCTGCATCCCTCGGGTACTCAGCGAAATAGTCATGTGATTCTGAATAGCGATCAGGTTCATTTCTGTCGCGCTGATGGCAATCTGGGAAACGGTTTCTTCCATGCGCTCCAGTAACTGATTACAGGCGGTCGCCACTTCGCCCAGCTCATCCTTCAGGTAGACCGGCACTCGCTGAGATAGATCGAGCCCCTGACTGATGGCCACAATTTGCTGGTGCAGCGCCTTGACCTGACGATAAAACATGCCGGACACCAGCAGCGTCAGCCCGGTAGAGAGGATCAGGAAAAACAGCCCGAGCAGAATCATGCTCCAGTAGGCATGGCTGACGTCAGTCAGACGAGACGAGGCCGTGTCCAGCAACACGGCTTCGAGTCCATTCTCCAGTACCTTGAGTTGATTGATACGCGCGGTCGAGGCGGCAAACCAGTCACTGGCGGCCACTCCGAATCCGCCCGTAGTGGCATATTGATGCGCAATCGCACGGTAATCAGCAACAGCACGCTGGGAAGCTGATTCCAGAAAGGCGTCAAATGGTTGCCTGCCTGCGGCATTGGAAAATTGATAAAACGAATCAAGATAGGCGCTTTGTTCGGTTTCCAGACGGATAAAACGGAGGTACAAGCCCGCTGAAAACTCGTTGGCACCAAAGGCATTACTCAACACCGCACGCTCAATACCGGCGCGCTCTTTGCCTTGCAGCAAATTGTAATAGGCCTGCAATTGACGGGAAATCACACCATCACTGGTATAGCCTGTGGCAATCGCTGACAGCGCCAGCAAGTGGCGGATAATACCGGTATAAAATGCCAGCGCATCGGGCAGGTCGAGTGCCAATCCTGCAACACCGGAGCGTACATCAGCCAAACGCTGCAAGTCGGCTTGGGCCGTCGCAATCACCGCAGCTACCTTGGGATAGCCAGACAGGTCCGTCTGATCAAGCAGTGCTTCCCAGGCTTGTAATTGGTCATCACTGACACGCCGTTGTTGCGGCAGTGTCTCACTGAATGACGCACCCTGACTGCCCAGAAACCCGGCCGACAGACCACGTTCTTTTTGTAACTCATGGGCCAGCAGACTATTGTGCCTGGCCAGATTAACCAGCACTGAAATCGCCTGCATTTCGCTTTTCTGTACCGACCTCACACGCACATCTTCGGCCAGTAAATACACCAGAGCAATCAGAGGCACGGTGATCATCAGTAACAATTTGCCTTTTACTGACAAGCGTGAAAGTAAGCTCATATCGGTTCCTTCTGTCCTTGTACGCATGTTGTTCCACATGGCTATAAATAATCAAATCCTGTTCAGACTAGAGGATGTTGCTGAAAATGCAGCACGTCACCCGTCTGAGATTGAATAAATCACTCGCGCCAGCGATACCGGCTATTAACCGGTCAGGCATCGTGACCAGTGGTTTGGCAATCCGTACCCGCAGCATCTGCTGACAGTTGCACCCCCATATAGCGCCCTCTGCCCTGCTGTTTGGCCTGATATAACTGGATATCAGCGGCCTTGATCAGATCGGCACGATTCATGGCTAAATTCGGTTTCACCGTTGCACCTCCCAGGCTGACAGAAACCTGTGATGCCAGGGGAGATTCCACATGAGGTATCGCCAGGGTTTCAATACTGCGGAGGATATTGCTGGCGACTTTTTTGGCGCCTTGCTGGTTGGTATCCGGCAAGAGGCAAACAAATTCCTCACCGCCATAACGCGACAAGCTGTCACTGGGGCGTTTGAGCACCGCCTTGATGGTCTGTGCAACCCGGATCAGACATTGATCCCCTTCAAGATGGCCATAATAATCGTTGTAACGTTTGAAGTAGTCCAGATCCACCATGATCAGCGACAGTTCACGCTGCTCGCGCAAGTCCTGCTTCCAGTTCAGCTCCAACGTCTCTTCAAAACGACGGCGATTGGAAACGCCGGTCAGTCCGTCTTGCAAGGCACTGGCACGCAACAAGTCACGTTGAATCTTGACCGCTATATGGGTTCGCACGCGGGCATACACCAGCACCGGATTAACGGGTTTGGTAATAAAGTCCACCGCCCCCACATCAAATCCGCGCAGCTCATTTTCAACTTCCTGCTGTGATGACACAAAAATAACGGGGATATCTGCGGTCATGGCATCTGCTTTTAACTGCCGGCAAACGGTATAACCATCAATGCCGGGCATCATGATATCCAGCAAGATCAGATCCGGTTGCTGCTTGCGGCAAATTTCAATAACTCGACGACTGTCTGTTGCCATTGATACCTGGCATTCGTTTTTAAAAATTTCATTCAATACCCGGATAATCAGTGGCTGATCATCCACAACCAGCAAACGGGGCAGTCGATCCAACCCCGGAATCCATTCATTAAACGATCCTGCGGTATTCATTGATCCCCCCGCATCTGGCGCAGTGTCTGCCTGGCCTGTTCAAATTCAAGACTTCCAATCTGCATAATCAACGGCTCCAGCCATTGCGGATAAGCAGAGCGGATCACTTCTGGACAGCATTCCACCATTTCCACGACCTTCATATCGCCATTGTCCAGGCTGGCATCGAGACTGTTCAGCCAGTTTGCTATTTCCTGATCCTCTTCGCCTGTCACAGAGCTCAGGGGCCTGTCATACACACCAGGCTGGCTCGAGACCAGGCTCCCGGCCATTGCTTTTGCCTCCGGCATACCATCAAGCGCCTGCACCGCTTGCTGTAATGCCACGACAGAGCGCTCAGACAAGTGCCTCAATTCGGCGATCAGGCTATCGCTATCCGGCAGGTTGTTCCCCTCCGAACCGGCCTGCACAAACACCGGCTCCAGCGCCGCAGCACGCTTGGCCAGACCGATCGCCCCCATCGTGCCTGCATTGCCTTTCAGGGCATGCAGTGTGGCAGCGGCCTCGGGCCAGCCCGCCGACTGCAGCTGCAGCGCCAGTTTTTCCAGCAGTACGCCAAAATCTTCTTTTATCGTCGCCAGCAAACGCGTGTAGATCTCCTGTTTGCCACCGAAGCGGCGCAAAATGGTAGCAAGTGGCTCGACCAGTACGTCAGTCTCACCACCACTTTGCTGGTCGTTCGCCATTACCGGTCGGGACGGAGATCTAGCAGGATCAATGGTAGCAAGAATGGCTGTGACGATACGATCGAGATCGATCGGCTTGCCCACATGCCCATTCATACCCGCCTCAATACATTCAGCATAGTCATCCAGTGACACATTGGCGGTCATGGCCAGTATCGGCAATTGTTCCTTGCTGACACGGGTACGAATCAATCGGGTCGCTTCCAGGCCATCCATGCCGGGCATCTGGATGTCCATCAGTACCAGGTCGTAAGGTCGCGCATTGTCGCTAACGCGATTCACGCCTTCCTGTCCACTTTCAGCCAGATCCACCCGAGCGCCCTCCAGTCGTAACAATTCACTGACTATTTCACGATTGATGCCGTTATCTTCCACGACCAGTAAGTTCACACCCGCAAGCCGAGGGTTGGCCAAGTCGGTGCTGACTTGGTTGTCGATTTGCTTGCCGTTCAGCAGCTCGTTGGCAACGTGATACAATTCTGCTGGCGTCACCGGTTTACAGAGGAAAGCAACCCCTTCTGCCGCTTCGGACAAGGGCTGACAATGATCATCCAGGACACCCAGGACAATAACCGCAGGAGCCTGGCCCATTAATGGTGCAACCCGGAGTCGCAAGATTAATTCCTCAACCCGGATCCCCACTATCGACGCATCCAGCACCACCAGATGCACTGGCTGCTCACGCTGGTTGGCTTGCGCAATATAGTCAACCGCAGCAATCCCATCCAAGGCCTGAACCATGTCCCAGTGTGCCGCCTCGCCCAGACGCATTAACGGTGTTGCCACCAGCGATTTGTTTTCAACCAGCAACACCCGGCAGGTTGGGTTTTCGGCTGAGGCCAGATACGTGCTGCGATTGTCCGTCCGTTGCAGTTTTACATCGAACCAAAAACGGCTGCCCCTATCCTGCCTGCTTTCCAGCTGCAACTCGCTGCCCATCAGTTCCACCAGGCGCTTGCAAATGACCAGCCCCAGCCCGGTGCCACCAAAATGTCGGCTGACTGACGCTTCGGCCTGAATAAAGCTGGAGAAAATACGTTGCTGCTGTTCGTCGGATATACCGATCCCGGTATCGATCACCTCAATTCTCAAATCCATCGACTGTTCCCTGTCGGCCAAAATACTGACCCTGACCATGACATGGCCTGACGGCGTAAACTTCAGCGCATTGCCCGCCAGGTTGATCAATACCTGCAACAAGCGCTTGCTATCCCCTTCGAATTGAACGGGTAAGCAGGGGGTAATATCAAACACCAGTTCAACCGGTTTTTGGCCCAGATTTCCTGCCATCACAACACCCAGAGTACGTAACAGCTCGTTCATATCGAAGGGGTGAACATCCAGCGCTAATTTACCGGCTTCGATTTTGGAATAATCGAGCACATCGTTTAGCAGCAGCAGCAGCGAACGCCCGGCATTCTGCGCCTTGGACAGGTAATCCGACTGGCGCTCGGTCAGCTGGCTTTGTTGTAACAGGGCCAGCATGCCCAACACAGCGGTCATGGGGGTACGGATTTCATGACTCATATTGGCCAGAAAAGCAGATTTGGCCGCACTGGAGGCATCGGCCTGATCTCTGGCATACCGCAGGTGTGCTTCATGCAGTATCTGTTCGGTGATGTCCTGATTGATGCCGGTGATACGAATCACCCGACCATGACTGGCGCGTTCGGCACGAGCAGCGCACTGGATATGCCGGATGTTGCCATCGGGCCAGACAATCCGGAACACAGTGTCAAAATAGCCAACATCCATGCAGGTTCGCAGCAACGACTCAGCCATAACCTGATCGTCCGGGTGTACTCGTTCCGACCAGCGCTCCAGTTCCAAGTCTTCATTTTTCAACTCAACCGGCTGTTGATACAGGCTGAACATACGATCATTCCAGGTCAGCAGCTCGGTATCGGTATCCCAGCTCCAGACCCCCAATTCCGCCACTTCAGCGGCCATTTCCAATTGGCTGATAGCACTTTGAACCACGCTTTGATGCTGATAGTGCTCGGATAAATCGGTCAACACGCCGACCACAATCAGACCGCCATCCTGTTCTACAGCACCAAAGCTGATCTGCGCCGGAAACAGGCTGCCATCATGACGCATCGCCTGAATTTCCTGCTCAAATGTACGGTTACTGCCTGCAAAGGCTTCGATATCGATCAGCAGTGAATGCATGAAATTATCCGTGACGGCATCGACCGACGGCGGCATCAACATGCGGATACTGCTGCCGATGATTTCCCCGGACGAGTAACCGAACAGCTGTTCTGCCGCCGGATTAAACAGCTTGATGTTACCGGAACGATCCATGGTGATAATCGGATTGACGGCAGTATCGAGAATGGCCTGGGTCGTCTTGAGGCTTTGCTGCAATTTCATTTCGGTGCGTTTGCGATGAGTGATATCAAAGACAATGCCCAGATACCCTGTCACCTCGTTGCTGTTTTCAGAGCAAATTGCCGTGACCGATACACTCACCGTCAAGCGCTTGCCCTGGCGCGTCATGTAGGTCCACTCGCGGGTTTCTGCGCCTTCCCGTTCTGGTAACGCCACCAGCACATCAAAACCGTCAACCGATACGCCGAGGGCTTCCGTCAGCTGCTGTGCCCGTTGTTTCAGTTCATCACTGTCATGAAAAATCACTGGTGTACGGATGCCAACCATCTCCTCTGAACAGTAGCCCAACATACGTTCGGCACCCGAGTTGAACAGCGTAATCACACCTTCTTTAGTGGTGGCGACAATGCCGACTTCTGACGATGAACGCAAAACGCCCTGCAGTAATTGGTTGATCCGATCGGCCTCACCAGTGCGTTGTTCGACTTGTTGTTCCAGTTTGTGCTGCAGTTCAAGCACATGCGCCTGCGCCTGCTTTTGGCGAGAAATATCACGAATGGTCTGCGACAACCCAACCAGACGACCACTGGCATCGCGGATCCCCGAGGCCGAAACCGAAACATCAATCAGCTGACCATCCAAAGCCAGACGCCGGGTTTCCAATGGCCGGACATGCAACCCCCGCTTCACCACCGAGGTCAAGATACGTTCACTTTCCTGCTGCAGATTCTCCGGTACAATGCGCTCCGTCAGCGACGTTCCCAGCATGGTCTCGGCCGGAAAGCCCAACAAACGCTCGGCACCACTGTTCCAGCTGGTGATGATGCCATCGGCATCAGTACTGACAATGCCATCAACGGAACCGTCGACAATCGCCGCCAGGTGTTGACGCTGTGACAGGTATTCCCCGCGACGCATGCGCCCGCTGATCAGCAGATACAGCAACATGGCCAAGAGCAGGTTAACAACCGCGCCCACCACGGCCACCTGAACCGGTGAGACCAGATGAAGACTGGCAGCAAACCCTGGCTGCGGGATCACCTCTATTTGCCACTGACGGCCAAAAACCGCACGCTGGACAGCAGTCGCCTGTACTACTTGGGACGAGTCTGATGTGGATTCTTTCAGGGTGGAATAAAATACTTCCGGATGTTGGTTATCGGTTATATCGGTAAAGCGCAGACTGACAAGGGCATCATTTTTCTTCAGATCGGCCAGCACTTGCCCCATCAGCAAGGGGGCGTAACTCCAGCCAAGCAATTGTTGTTCACGCTCTTCAGGTTGCAGCGGCGTCACCGGGATACGATAAACCGGTAGCAGAATCAGAAAGGATTGCAGCCGCTTACCAGCAGTTTGTACCAGAGTAATGGGAGCCGTTAACTGCACATCACCCAATGTCATCGCTGCGATAGCGGCATTACGACGCGCTGACTCCGAGGCAATATCAAGACCGACGGCTTCAGCGTTGCCAAGCAGTGGCTCAATGTACTCAATAATAAACCGGTCGCCTTCGTGTCTCTGGATCTGGCGAATGCCAAAGTGTTCCCGCACCTTCTGTTGATCAGCAAGGTAACCCGGCAATGCTTGCTCAGAGACTTTACGTATAAACCCAAACCCCCGCGCTCCCGGAAATTCCTGATCCAGATTGCGCGTCATGGCATAGCTTTTTATTGCCAGTTCATTCAGCCGGTCGCCTGCGACCAACACCACGCCACGCATACCGCGCAGGCCATATTCATAAAGGTTAATGCGGTTAACAACCTGATCCGCCACATCTTCAGCCTGCTGCGTCAATGACTGTTGCAGCTGCTGTTGATTAAAATTTTCCAGTTTCAGCATGACCGCCAGGGTCAGCAACCCGCCAACCGTCAGCAACACAACCTCAAACACCAGATATCTGACTCGCAGGGGCATGCTCCGAAACATCTATTACCTCGTCATAGAGCCCGTGATGGAAATCGTCGAAACCGGACTCTGGGCATGCAGTAAGTCGCGAGTCATGTATTCACTATAGAAGTACATGACGTATTTGCCATTCCTTGCGAAAACGGCGTTCCCTGACTAGCCTTACTTTGATGTCAGGCGGTGATGACCCCTATCCATACAACGCACAGCCAGCCGCAAGCGACACGCTTTTTGACGCTATCCGGGCTGACTGGGCAGGAGTTTTGTTTCAGAATGAATGGCAAGAATTTTTATCTCTGGATCGGGGTCTCTGCGATCCTGTACGTTGGGCTGGCGTTTATTCAACTGTTTGTCGCGCACCAGTCAGCAAAAGAATCTCTCGCCAGTGATACCGAATCCGAGCTGAAAAGGCTGTCTACCCGCTTTGAAAACCAGCTGGCTACCGATCGCAATCACTCGGTCTTTCTCGGCAGTGTGCCGCCAATCAAAGGCATTCTGAGAGCATCGGACAATCTCGGCACCGACCCGCAGGACGGAACCTCACTGGCAGAATGGAAGCAGCGACTGGAAACCATCTTTTTTGCCTATTTGCAGGTCAACGACCACATTCGCCAAATCCGCTACATCGGCCAACAGAACAATGGCCGTGAGCTGGTGCGAGTAGAACGCCGCAATGGCATCATTAATATCATTCCCGACAAGGACATGCAGGAGAAAGGCGATACCCGCTATTTCAAAGAGTCGATGGAGCTGACCCCTCATAACCTCTATGTCTCTTCCATTGAGTTGAACCGGGAGTTTGGCGAGCTGGATTTTCCGGTATGGCCAACCTATCGGATTGCTATTGCTGTCCACCGTGATGACAGTACGGTGTTTGGTATCGTGATTATCAATATCGATGCCGGCCCCTTGCTGGATATTATTCGCAACAATCATAAAAGCGCCGATGCCTACCTGCTGGATAACGACCTAAACTTCCTGATTCACCCCGACAAACGCCAGGTATTTGCCTTTGAGCTGGGAACGCCTTCCACCTGGCCTTCCTACTTTGGCTCGGCACCAGAGCTGAACGGCCGGAATTTGCACCAGCTGGATACCCGCTCAGGAGGGACTTTTTACTACAAGGCCCAGACCATACCCTACAACGGTGGCAAGAACCCCAGAGCCTTGCATCTGCTGGAAGGCTTCAGCGATGCCGATATCCAGTCCAGCACTCTGCAACAGATATTTCAGTACCAGAGCGTATCGCTACCGGTCTACCTGATCGCCATTATTATTGTGTTTCTCTACCAGCAGGCGTTGCAGGAAAGAAGCCGTAAAGCCGCCATCAATGACCAGTATCAGGCGATCTTTTCATCTTCCTCAGAAGCCATCCTCAGTATTGACGCCATGGGGAAAATCATCAGTTCCAACCCGGCTGCAGAACATATGTTCAACCTGTATTCCGCCCATATGCAGGACCAACCGGTGGCATCGCTGTTCCGAGATTCGGCCAAAGAGATCACCGATGCAATCAATGACGCGATCACCAGTGGACAAAGTCAATCGCTGTTGGTCAACGAAACCCTCAGAGGCAACTCGGTGCAGCTGAGCATCAATTGCAACCGCATTCAGACCCCGGAACCGATACGTGACAGCATTTCTATACTGATCACAGACGTCACTGATGAAATCCTCTCCCGACAACTACTGGAATCAAGTAATCGACGTCTTGAAGAACAAGTCGCCGAACGCACCTATCAGCTGGAATTTGCCTTGCAGCAAGCCCATGAAGCCAATCATTCCAAAAGTGATTTTCTGGCCAAGATGAGTCATGAGATTCGGACACCCATGAATGGCGTTTTTGGCATGCTCAGTCTGTTGCGCAAGGACACCCTGACAGAACGTCAGGAACGCCAGCTCGATATGGCCGAAAACAGCGTACGAGCACTGACCCAGCTGATTAACGATATTCTCGACTTCTCCAAAATTGAAGCGGGCAAGATGGACATTGAACATATCGAGTTCGACCTGCTGCAGCTGTTTCATTCCACCGTCTCGACCATGTACGTACAAACCATGGACAAGGATGTCGAGCTACTGGCTGACCTCTCCGATATCCAGGTCAATCTGGTCAAGGGGGATGCCAATCGTATCCGCCAGCTCCTGAATAACCTGATCGGCAATGCCATCAAATTCACCCCCCACGGCCATGTTCTGGTCAACGTCAAAACCGCTGCAGACGAGCACGGCCAATGCCAGCTTGAGTGCCAGGTTATGGATACCGGCATCGGTATTGCTCCGGAACGACAGCAACAGATATTTACCGAGTTTTCCCAGGAAAAAAACAGCACTGCCCGTCACTATGGTGGTACCGGTCTGGGGCTGTCCATTTCACGCCAGTTATGTGAATTGATGGGCGGCACACTGACGCTGGAAAGCAACCCGGGCCAGGGCAGTACGTTCGCCTTTTCCTTACCACTGGAACCTCTGCGGATGCAAGATCACTCACCCATGCCAAGCGGTCTGGAATCCCCTCAGCGAGTGCTTATTTCACTCCGGTCAGAGCAGGAAGCGCGAGTCATTAACAACATGCTCCGGCACTGGAATGTCCAGACCGACATCTGTCCTTCCAGCCAACTCAACGAGTCGACGCTGATCAATACCTCTGCCGACATTCTGGTGCTCGATTGTATCGATTTTGACAGGGTACAGGCGGTACTTGCTGCGCTTCCCGACCAGCCACACAGCCTGCTACTGGCGACTCCCAGTTCCTGTGTATTGCTGCCACAAGATATGCCCAATGGCGTCATTCTCGCTGATCGGCCGATTACCACTGTCACGCTGGAACGCTCTCTGACGTCCTTGCTCACGCGCCATTCAACGTCGCCAGCTCCCGGAACGCCACCGCTGTCAACCAAACCCGCAATTCCCCCAAACCCGACGCATACCGCCAACCTCTTTGACGGAAAATCCATCATCGTCGCGGACGATCACCGCATTAACCGAGAGGTCGTCAAGGGTTTGCTGGAGGATACCGGCGCGACCATACTGGAAGCCAAAGACGGCGTCGAAGTGCTATCGATACTGGATGGCAGCAGCAGCGAAGACGCTGTTTCACTGATTCTGATGGACTGCCAGATGCCCAATCTGGATGGCTATCAGGCAACCCAGGCTATTCGTCAGGGACGTACCGGAAAACATTATGCCGGTGTGCCTGTTATTGCCCTGACGGCCGCCGCTGTCGCTGGCGAACGGGAAAAATGTCTGGCTGCCGGAATGAACGAATACCTGACCAAGCCACTGGAACCCGCCGCCCTGTTTCTTACCCTGAAACACTATTTGCCGTCCGCACATCCCGATCAGAATACAACCCAACACCGCGGATCAAGCAAGCAAATGCACTGGGATCATGGCGCCTTGATGGATAGGATCAATCACAATCGTCCGCTGCAAAAACGCTTGGTCGATATGTTCACCACTCGCGCTACCTACAGTCTGACCCGTATGCAACACGCAGTTGATCAGGGCGATATCGACACTCTGGTCAACACCGCCCGCGGCCTGAGAGCAGCAGCAGAAAATATCTGCGCCCTGCGTATTGCCTCCACCGCTGGCCTGATCGAAGAACGCTGCAGCAGAGCACCCTCGACGTTGCCCGGTGACGCACTACAGCAATCCGTTACCGAACTGCAGGATTTACTCAGTGCCTTTCAGCATGAGACACGCCAGCAACGGCAGTAACACAGCACCCCAGATTCTGCTGGCGTCACCTTCAAGCCCTGATCGCAGCCCGATAACACCAAAAAACCTGCGCTAATATTACCTGCACGCTGAACTCAGCCGTCCGGTTTGGTATCCTTGCGCCTTTCGATTTTTGGCAGCGACCTTCATCATGATCACCATGTACGGCATCAAAAACTGCGACACCATCAAAAAGGCTCGCAGCTGGCTGGATAACGCAGCCATTGACTTCACCTTTCACGATTATAAAAAAGACGGATTGAGTGCCACGCTGGTTGACCAATGGCTGGATGAGCTTGGCTGGGAGGCACTGATCAACAAACGCGGCACCACTTGGCGTGCCCTGCCAGAACCACTAAAAACGCAGATGGATCGCACCAGCGCCCGCCAGGTCATGCTCGACAACCCATCGATTATCAAACGCCCGCTGCTGGATACCGGCAACCAGAAAATACTTGGCTTCAAGCCGGGTGACTACGAATCCCTGTTTAACCAAACCCATTGACTAACTGACCGTCCGGGCCTGTCCGGACGCGCTCGAATCGAGGAATACGACATGAGTAATGCATTTGCACTGGCCATTGGCGTCGGCACCAAAAACAGCAAGGGAGAATGGCTGGAAGTCTTTTACTCACAACCCCTGCTGAATCCGGCCGACAGCCTGATTGAAGCCACCAAAAGTGCATTCGGCTACGACGGCGGCAACCAGACTATTGAAGCCGATGGCGGCGACCTGAGCGCATTTGCTGATGCCCTGGCCGAACTGGATGCAACCCAGGCCGGTCTCGCCCGCGCCTGCATTGAAAGCGAACAGCCGGTTGTTATCACCGTACTGGAAACGGACACCCAGTCCACCAGCACGCCAGAGGTGTACCTCAAATTGCACCTGCTCTCGCATCGACTGGTCAAACCACATGGTATCAACCTGGCCGGTATGTTTGGCTTGCTGCCCAACGTCGCCTGGACCAACCAGGGGGCGATCGACCTTGCCGAACTGCCCGCCGCCCAGCTGGATGCCCGTTTGAACGGCGCACTGCTGAGTGTGAACAGCGTGGATAAATTCCCGCGCATGACCGACTACGTGGTACCGGCGGGTGTGCGTATTGCCGACACCTCCCGTGTCCGGTTGGGTGCCTACATTGGCGAAGGCACCACCATCATGCACGAAGGTTTCGTCAACTTTAACGCCGGTACCGAAGGCGTTTCCATGGTGGAAGGCCGTATCTCTGCCGGGGTGGTGGTCGGTAACGGTTCCGACCTTGGCGGTGGCTGTTCTACCATGGGCACCCTGTCTGGTGGCGGCAATATCATTATCTCTGTCGGAGAAAGTTGCCTGATTGGTGCCAACGCCGGTATCGGTATCCCACTGGGAGATCGTTGTACGGTTGAAGCAGGTCTGTACATCACCTCTGGTACCAAGATTCTGGTACTGGACGACCAGAAAAACGTGGTCGAAACCGTCAAGGGCCGTGACCTGGCGGGCAAATCTGACCTGCTGTTCCGTCGTGACTCCATCAGTGGCGCGGTACAGTGCGTTACCAACAAAAGTGCCATTCAGCTGAACGAAGAGCTGCACGCGCACAACTGATCCTGCTGGCATCGTCTGCGTCATCAAAACCACAGCAGAGGCCAATAACGGCCTGCTGTGGTCTTTGCTCCTGTCCACTCAGATATTTTTACCTGGCTGCTCACTCCACTCCTCACTCCATTATCCCAGCCACTACCCGACCACAGTGCCGCTAACTCGCAATGTAGTATTGCCGACAACGGATTGCTGACAAATTCGCCAGATGCCCCAACCGGCGGTTGGAAAACGTTGTTGTAGCCGTGGGCGTTATTTCAACTGTCGGTTTACAGACAAGGCAACAATGAATGAAAAGCAACTTTTAGGGGTAATAAATGCGCATTTACGGTCATTTTTAACGCAGCCATCGCGATGCAAGTCGATTTTCAACAGCCAGCCAAAGGTCATACATACTGGCTAGATACTTGCACCAGGCAATGGTAAAGCAACACCTTGATGCTCAGGAATAGCAGTGTATCGACCTGCTAACGCGGTGGAGTCACCCATCCGGTCACGATGGGTGTTTGCTCAGCCGCAACGAGAAGAATCAGCTTAGACCAAGAATACTGAAATTAATGACGCGAAAGCTATTGCAAACTCTTATCATTTAGATAAACTCTCTTTCATTGATAGTCATTCTCGATTATGGGGATCCGGATATGTATGTTTGTCTGTGTAAGGCCGTAACCAATCAGCAAGTCAAAGACGCTGTTGAGCAAGGACAAAGTTATGGCGAAATGCGTCGGTCACTTGGCCTGGCAACAGACTGCGGTTGTTGCGGACGAGTCGCAAAGCAGTTGATTCAGGAACATGTCCGTACCTTGCCCGAATGTGAGTTTGCCAACGTTGGTTGAGCGTCACTTGCTGATGTCATGACAATTTGCCGTGACAACACCCGCCCCTTGGTTCGTCACCCCCTGCATTGCCGTTCGTTATCCCGGCTCAATATCTTAATCCTATTGGCCGGGTCGACTGACAACAAACAACAAAGCCGCACCAGCACGACGGGCTATTGCTATCCGAGACGTAACCGTCAGAACGCATCCCACAACAGCTTGATACCGATTAACCCCAGTGCCAGATAGATAACCCGGTAGAAAGTTTTGTCATCAATCACCGCCTGCAACTTCACCCCATAGCGCACACCAACCCAGGCGATGGGCATCAGCATAACGGCCGTCAGCAGATTACCCGTGCTGAGTTGTCCCAGCAGACCGTAGGGAATCAGTTTGATTACATTCACACAGGCGATAGTCACCACGACCGTTGCCAGGTATTCCTGCCGGGGCAGACGTAACGGCAACAAATATAAATTCAGCGGTGGCCCACCGGCATGGGCGACAAAACTGGTAAAACCGGTCGTTAAACCGCAGAGACGGGCAACCAGTAATCGTCCTTGTTGCTGCTCACCCAGCTGCAAGTTGTTGCTCAATCCCCACACGGCAAACGCCAACGACAAGATACCCAGCATCATTTTAATGATTTCGGCATTGAGCCAGCCAAACAGCGCATAACCTATTGCGATACCGATCGCCGCTGGCCCGATCAGTCGCCAAAATTCCTGCAGGTTTTGTTTGCCCCACCAGACGCGCACGCTGAAAAAGTCCATCAGCAATAACAGCGGCAACATAATGGCCGCCGCCTGACGAGGATCGATATACAGCGACATCAAAGGCACTGCTACGACACCAACGCCTCCAGCAAAGCCGGATTTGGAAATACCCGTGATCAATACAGCGATTGCTGCCAATAACCAGAACCCTGGTTCAAACCCCATCCACATGTCGTTTTCCTTAAAATGGTCGCCTCGTGGCAAAGCCTACGGTCGCACAACGAACAAGCAATACCATGCACAACAATTAATTGAATCGCTTTATACAACTTTGAATTGTCAGCGCAATAGCCAGACGTGATAGCGTCCAGCCCTGTAACGCAGGTAACCTGTTGATCACTCCAACAATAATCATTTGCCAGGATTCGCCCCAGATGCTGCCCATTCTTTCTATTATCATTCCTATTTTTGCCGTGATTGGCTTGGGTTTTTACCTGGTACACAGCCGCTTCATGCCCAAGGATACGCTGCCGGTATTATCCAAACTGGTGCTGTTCTGCCTGATTCCGGCATTAACCTTCGCCACCGTAGCACGGCTGGATTTTTCCAAGGTACTGGCCTGGGATTTTCTTGGTGTTTACGCCGTTGGGGCCTTGCTGGCCCAGATCGTCGCCCTGTTGCTGTTTCGCGGCATTTTCCGTAATGGCTTATCTGAAAGTGCGATAAAAACGTTGGGATGTTCGATGCCAAACAGCATTTTTATTGGCTATCCGGTGGTAGTACAAGCATTTGGCGAAGAATGGGGGCATACCTTTGCCTTTGCGGTGATGGTCGAGAATATCGTGATTCTGCCTGCCATGCTGGTGCTGGCAGAGCTCGGCAGCAGCAAGGAGCGCCACCAGGAAACCGTGGCCATTACGGTGATTCTGGCTGGCATCGCCCAACGTCTGGCCAAAAACCCAGTACTGATCGCCATCTTTTTTGGCCTGTTGGTGTCGGTATCCGGACTGGAACTGCCACAGGCCGCAGCGCGAACTCTGACGCTGCTGGGTAACGCAGCAGCGGCCATCGCCTTGCTGGTCATTGGTGGCTCCCTCGTCGGCAACCCGATACGGGGTAGCTGGCGCGACATCAGCCTGGTCAGTACCATCAAACTGGTTATCCACCCGCTCGCGGTAGTGCTGGTATTGATGGCTTGGCCAGACTTTGATCCGACGTTGCAAACCCTGACCATCGTTTACGCTGCCTTACCTATGGCTGCCATATTCCCGATTATCGGCAGTAATTACGGCATGCGTAACTTCTGTGCCAGCAGCTTGCTGATTACCACAGTCGCGTCGTTTTTTACCCTCACCGCCGTGCTGCTACTGCTGTTATAACCCGGCCGGGAGAAAGCCCATTATGCTGGCAGTTTTGTCAGTCACTACGCCGATATTTATTCTGATTGCTATCGGCTTTCTGATCGTCCGCCGTGGTGTAATCAAAGCACATGAAATACCAACGCTGGGACGACTGATTACCTCGGTAGCTTTGCCAGCGTTGATTTTTTCACTCGTTATCGCAGTGTAACTTCAGTGAAGTGATCAACCTGACCCGGGTTCCAGCAGCATACGACAGCCGTTTTGTTTACCTGCAGCAGACCGGTATCCGGTAAACTGGCATCCTTAACCGAGCATTGATCCTGCCAAGACATTTACGGATACAACCATGAGCAAACTGATTTACGTTCTGAATGGCCCGAACCTGAACCTGCTGGGCAAGCGTCAACCGGAGATCTACGGCGACGAAACCCTGCAGGATGTTGAAGACAAGATGCGTCAGCGCGGCACCGAACTGGATCTGACGATCGAATTTTTTCAGAGTAACCATGAAGGCGAGATTATCGACCAGATTCATGCCGCCCGCGACCACGCCCAGGGCATTATTATCAACCCGGCAGCTTATACCCATACCTCGGTCGCCATACTGGATGCCCTGAATACGTTTGAGTCCGCCGTGGTCGAAGTGCATATTTCCAACGTCCACAAACGCGAGTCCTTCCGTCACCACTCCTATGTATCCTTGCGTGCTGAAGCCGTCATTGCCGGAATGGGGACATTGGGTTACCGGGTAGCGCTGGAGTATTTCGCCCAGTAAAAATCGTTGTCGTTTGAGCCAGCCCCACCAGTGTTATCTTGCCTGCAATCGACGGTTAATCGCCAGTTCAATCCAGTTAAGTTCAATACCGGTTAACCGGAAACCGGATTAAAAAGTAGCAAGATACAGCGCTTCGACCTTGTTGCGTGCCCATTCGGTTTTGCGTAAAAACTTCAACGACGATTTGATCGACGGATCGCTCTTGAAACAATTCAGGTTGATTTCCTGAGCTAACCCCGGCCAGCCATAATGTTCAACCAAACGCTTCAGTATGCTTTCCAGAGTCAAGCCATGCAGTGGGTTATTCGGTTGTTCATGTACCATCAGTATGTACCTCGTGCGGGATAGCCAAACAATGAACGCAGAAGAATGCCTGCGAATTCAACAAGAGCGAAGTGTTAGGCCAAAGAGGTAACAGAGTAAAGCTGAATCCGATCCGGGAACCAGCCAGTCGAGTCGACCCTGGATCAGAAGTCTGGCATTCAGGCGGCTGCCAGCTGCCGTTGCAGATGGGCGATGTCGATCATCAGGTTGATGTGACGCACCTTGCCACGTTGCAGTGTCCAGGTGATGGCGCAGGTAATTCCGACCAGTTTTTGATTAGGCTGAAATCCAAACACCGGCTTGATAAAGCTGCCGCACAAGGTCATCACGCTGATAGCGCGGTCACCATCGGTCATAATGTCTTCTATCGCGAGATCAAAATCAGTAATCGCACTGTGAAGGCCATCGACCTCTTTGATAAAACCATCGATGTCGTTGGTTTCAAGGGACTGGGACGCATGGTAGAGAAAATCCCTGCTCACCATTTGCTTCACCAGATTAAATCGACCCTTTCCCCAGGCATTATGTATAAACTGCTCAACGAGCATTTTATTGTCGTTTGTCATTGCCATTTCCGTGGGTGGTTGCTTTTTTGTTACAGCGCGGATTGTAGTTTTTGTGTCAGAGCGGAACCACTCCATTGCCGATAAAGCGTGACATGGTTCCGCTACACCAGCCCAACGGTACTGTTTTTCTTCTGAATGTCATCTTCCGCTATATATTCTACTTGCTGTTGGCATTGTTCAGCGCGTCAAACTGCTGCTGAATGTAGTCGAGCGTGGTGTTAAGGGTCTGAATAATCGAGTCATTATATAAAAACTGGGATTTTAATCGCGCTTCCTGAGCGGCAATCCGGGCATCCAGTTTTTCCCGCTGCAGGTCGATGACTTCCTGATCACCATCCAGCGATGCCAGCTTGTTTTTGATGACGCTGTTGCTGCCGGTCAAAACGGAGTCGAGCAGGTCAGACAACTGGTCGGCAAAGCCGGACACATAAGTCACTGTGCCGCGAGCGCCGATCTCACCGCCAGTGATTTTTAACCGCAGGCCGGATGCATCATCCACATTCCCCTGGGCGTCGGTACCTGCCTCGCCGTCACCCTTGCCTTTAACAAAACCGAAGACCGCCGTTGCGGCGCTGCTGACACTGGTCATGGTGACCTGGGAATCCTTGCCGCTGCTGCTGGACACAATGCCCAACTTGCCGTAGGCAAATGAAGTGGCATCGCCGGTGTATTCAACATTGACGCTGATATCGGCACTCTTAAAGGCATCGGTGCCATTAATCGCCGTTTGCACCGCGCTGGCCAGCGCCGAACCGCTGATGTAAGTCGCTGGTTGAGCCAGGGCCACTTCGGCTTCCACACCATCAACATTGATGCTGAAGCGGTTATTACTGTCATCGAGTGTCACCGGCGAGGAAAAATCGGCCGCCTGGCTGCCAATGTAGTAACCCGGTTTGGCGGGGGTATTGCCATCCACCGCCTTGAGAAATTGCCCGGAGCCTGTTGCTTCTACGCCATTAATCGTGCCGGCAATGTCTTTACCGACCGGAATCGCTTCGGCATACAGGCTGACGTCCTGCAAGCCGAGGAACGAAATCGCAGTGCTGTCCAGATCAGTAAAGCCAATCGCTGTACCCTGCCCGCCAATGGTGATGTGTAATGACCCCAGCTCGTTGTCAGCGTCGTAGCGATACTCGACCGAGGTATCCAGATCAAACCCGAAACGGCGCTCACCTGCCGTCAGGCCCATACCGTCGTAGCCGGTATGCGAGGTTTCATCGCTCATACCCAGAGTGGTTGCCGCGTTACCACCAAGATTGGACACCTGAATACTGGCACTGGCCCCAAAAGTCGCCGCTGTTTTGATGCCATTTTTACTGGCGGTCTCAAAGTAAAGCTGGCCACTGTCATTCACCTTTGCCTGTACATCCCCCGCCGCCAAAGTGCCTGAATCCACCAGCGCTTCGTCTACCGCCTGTTGAATAACGGCCAGATTGGAAGCGGAGTCGTTACTGCCGCCAGTGCCGTCTTCCGTCACATTAACCTGGAGCTCGGTACCATCGACGGTAAGGGTAAAACTGGCGTTACTGGCACTGAAATCAATGCCGCTGCTGATATCGGCAAAGGCAGAGGTCTGTGCTCCCCGGCCATCGGTCATGACTTCCAGATACTGCTCATGACCAGCGACAACGGTAACCAGCTTCAGCCCGCTGCCACCGAGGCTGGCGCTGACCACGCCGCTACCATAGGCAGTATCCAGCGCCGTCTGGATATCCGCCAGGTTATCGCCACTGCTGCTGTTGATGATAATTTCCTGCTCGTTACCCGCCACATTAAGACGAAAACCAGACGCCGCAGCGGCAAAATCAATCACGCTGCTGATATCCCGACTACCGGTGCTGGTATCGGCTCCGCTGACCAGGGCCGATAAATTGGTATCGGCACTCACACTGCTGTTGATGCTGGCCTGTACTTGCGCGGCCAGATCCTCGCCGTTCAGGTAGGTGCCTGCCGGTACACTGACCAATGTATCGCCAAGGGTATCGTTCACCTTGACCCGGAAGTCCACCGGCTCGGCAAACGTCACACCCGGATTTTTGCCATTGCTTTGCACGCCATCGGCGGCACTCAAGCCCAACACCGTATCTGAGCTGTTACTGCCCACCGCCGTGATTTCGATCAAATGGCTGCTGCCGGTGGCACTGGTGGTAAACGTCAGATAACCACTGTCATCAAACGCGGCGGTCACCTGGCCACTCAGGGCGGAACTGTCGATAGCACTCTGAATCGCCTGCAAGGTGTCTTGACGGTCACCATAGACGCCGTCGCTGTTCAGATCCTTACCGGACGCCGACTGGCTAACAGTAATCGCTACCGCTGCGGCACCCTCCAGCGCCAACGAAAAAGTCGCATTGCTGCTGGCGAAATCAATACCATTGTTGTCTGCCACCGGACGATTGCCCGCCAATGTCGAAGCACCGCGACCATTAAAGGCCGAAGCATTCAGGGTCGTCAGCTCAACGCCTTTGTAAGTACCGGCATTCAGGGTGTTAAAGCCAAGTGTATTGGCAGTGTTGTTATCCACACTGGTGAAATACACCTGGGACGACGCGCCATATTTGTTGGAGGTAATACTGAACGACGGATCGCTGGCATTGTGATCCACAGAGACAGAAAAGCCGCTGTTGGCGATGTTTTCTGCGCTGTTAATTTGTAATGCCAGCTCTTTTGCCAGGGCGTCGCCACTGTCGTAGTTGCCATGAGTCAGTTGCACCTGGGCCGTGGTGCCGTTCACCCGAATGGTGAAGTTGTCGTTGCTGTCATCAATCGACACCGCAGTACTGAAATCCAGACCCGCGACACGGCCGCCCTGATACATTGCCTGGGTGGCCAGCTGGGTGACATGGACATCGTAGCTGCCTGGTTGAGTATTGATCGAGTCGTTGACGTAAGTTACCTGACTGTCGGTGGTCAGACCCGACTTGGCCAGAATACTGGCAACGGCACGGCGGTCGGACGTGATCGCCTCGTTAAACGTGGTTTGATCAAAATAGAGCAAATAATCGTTGTCCTGATCGGTATTGACCCCGAGTTCCGTCAACGAGCGGAAAGCAGACCCCGACAACCCGGCAATCGGTTGGCTGATCAGTGACCGTACCTGATACTGGATCGAGCGTATGGTGGAGTCTCCCAGCAACAACCCGGCCTGTTCGTTGGCCGAATCGTAGGTGCTGAGCTCGTCGCTGAACTGCTTGAAGGTATTATAGGCATCGACAAATGCCTGAAGGTTTTCTGATAGCTGCTCCACATCTGCGGCCACCGTCACCGTCACCGTATTGCCGACATCGGCATTTTGCAGATTCAGCGTAACGCCCTTCACCACTTCATCCACGGCGTTGCTGCTGCGGGTAATATTCAGGCCATTGACCCGTAGCTGAGCGTCTTGTCCGGTGCTGGTTTCTTCCAGGGACGAATAGGCGCCCTGGGAAGCATTAAACGCTAACGCCGACAAACCTGTGGTTAACTCGGCCCCGGAGCTGTCCAGCGCTTGAATCCGCATGGCTTGCTCTTTACCGGTGTCGGCCGAGGTCATCAGCAGGCGGTAACCACTGCCGTCGTTGATAATAGATGCCGTCACACCCATATCGGCGCTGTTAATGGCATCACGAATGCCACTCAGGGTGCGATTGGAATTGTCGATCGAAATGGTCGTACCGGGTTTGTCCGGGTTCACATCCTGTCCGGTCAGGTTGCCATCGGTGTCGTAGCTGTTTTCACCAAAGGTGAAGACCAGTTTGCCAGTGCCAACGATTTCATCAAAACTGGTGTAACGGTCACTGGCCAGAGAATGAGCTCTGGCGGTATTGAGTACCTCAATGGTATAGCTACCAGGTTCGGCCACGCTGGAAGTGGTCGCGGTAAGAATATCCTCGTTGGAAGACGTCGCCACAGTGGCATTCGCCAACGACGGACTGGCCAGCTTGCTCACAGCGGAATCAAGCGTTGAAAGCTGCGACTGTATTTCGCCATAAGCGGTAATTTTGGCTTCTACCAACTGCTGTTTTGAATCCAGCCTCAGATCCGCGGCCTCGCGCTCGGCATTGATAATGTTTTCCACCAGCTCGGTGGTCAACACGCCAGATCCCAGGCCCAGCGACTCAATAGATGCCATCAGTAACTCCCGCTGGCCATATTCGACCACTCATAAAAAAACCCACACTGACGTTATCGGTCAGTGCGGGTTTTTCTTGAGCCGGGGAATCCCGGATCCTGTTTGTCGCCTAGACCTGGGCACTGAACAATAACGATGGTTCCTCATCATTCAATTTTTGCGCCAGTTCAAGGGCCAGTTCACTGGGAATCTGGCGAATCAGTTCTTCGGACTGCTTGTCGTAAACCCGAATAATAGTCTCGCCGCTGCTTTCATCCAGTTGAAAGTCCAGTGTCCGTTCCGATTGCTGCACGTATTCGTTAATACGAGAGATGGCTTCTTGCACCTGCTGCTGGTCAGGAACGGCGCTTGACTGCCCCTTGTTGCCAGCGGCTGGCAAGTCTTTGCCGGTTCCGGTTGTACCCAGTGGACTCTGGCCGTTGTTGTCACGATACATGGTGGCAACGTTGGTAGGGATTCTGGTGGTTGAATTCACGTTAATGTCGCTCATGTGGTTCACCTCACGGTCTTGAAACGATCAGTGGTGGCCGTCAGGCCACCACGTCTGTGGGTTAACCCAGCAGAGACAGAACTTGCTGACCTGCAGCGTTCGCCTGAGCCAGAACGGAAATACCTGCCTGCTGCAGCACCTGGGTGCGAGACATCTCGGCTGTTTCTGCCGCAAAGTCTGCATCCTGAATCCGCGAGTTGGCCGCATTCAGGTTTTCCGAGGTCACTTGCAAGTTACTCACGGTGGATTCCAGACGGTTCTGGATCGCACCGAGATCAGCACGCTGGGAAGCCACCTGTTCGATCGCATTGTCGACTGACTTGATCGCCGACTGAGCGCCTTCGAAGGTCGAGATGTCGATATCTTTCAGATACTGGCCATCTTCACCACCGCCGTACGTGCCCGCTTGCAAGCCCAGAGCCGACAGCTCATCAGCACCGTTCTCACCATTACTGACTTCAATCGCACTGGCTGAAGTCAGCGTTACGGTTGAATAGGTCGTGCCGGCAGTATTCGCGTAGGTCGAGGAGGTACCCGACAGATCCGCTTCACCCACTCCGGCTTCATCGGCGCTTAAACCAATGGCGTTACCAAAGTTGCTGGAATCAAAACCCGCCGCTGCGTTAGTGGATGCCTTGTTGTCGATGGCCACCGAAATGTTACGGCCATCGGCAGCGGTCAGGGTGATCGACTCACCGTTATCTTCCGCCATCACACCGGTCTGACCGGATACCGAGTTGATTGCATCGATCGCGGTTTGACGGTCACGTCCTTCATCACCGGTCAGATTGATCGCCGTGGTTTCGACGTTATTGATTATCACCGTACCGGTCGATCCGGCAGCCGCTTTGTCCAGCAGACTGGTATCACCACCACCGTTCATCGTGGTGGCATTCACTTCAGCGGTCACCCCGGTTTCTGCGCTCGACTTGTTGATCGCAGCGGCTACGGCGATACCACCGGCAGCGGCATCACTGGTCAAGGCGACAGTATCGGAGGCAGTATCATCCCTGGCATTGGCACCCTGAATAGACGTACCGTTAATCACCAGATCGCCGTTTTCCATAGCGTTTGGCGTCACCGCCTGGGTGACTTCACTGCCAGAGACAAAACCACCTTCGATAGCAAACGTGCCGTTAGTGACATCCACTTCGGAACTGGCACCAGTACTACCAGAGGTGAACACCAGGCTGCTATTGTCTGCCGATACACCCACTGTCATCGCCGGTACTGTAGTACCTGAAGCCGTTGTGGTAATCGCACCAGCGTCACCTACCCCGGTGTCGGCAATAGTCAGAGCGACACTACCAGCATCCTGGCCACCCACCCGGCTGATTTCCAACTTGTCGTTGTTGATCTCTGCCAGCACCTTGCCAGTACCAAACGCGGTATCCAGCTGGCTTTGCAGATCGGTCAGCAAGTTGGCCTGGGATTCTGCAACATCAGCGCCTTCATGATCGCTATTGATCGTAATGGTCTGGGCAGCACCGCCATCCAGGCTGATAGCAATCGCCAGGTCATCGGTTGCACCACCGGTCGCAAAGTCATAATCACTGGCAACCGTACCGCTCAGATCTGCCACTTCAATCGTACTGGCCGCATCGGCATAGCCGGAGTCAATAGCCGTCGCCAGCTCACTCAGACTGTTATAGCTGCCCGCTGCAATGGTGACGTCCTGCGCCGCAGCGCCATCAATCGCCACCGAGAACGTGTCATTTTCACCGGCAGAGACCACCAGCGGAGCAGCCGACGCGTCATAATCGGTGCCAGCACCATCCGGGTCACCCGAGAGGAAATTACCGTCAGCATCGACATTAAAGCTACCGGTTGTTGCTGTACCGGCTTCTGCCGTGACCACAACATCCGCCTGAGTGGTATCGGAAATAGCCGCCGCAGCGCCACCCACGGTTTCAGCCGGTGTCGCAGCAGCGCCGATTTCCACACTGCCA
This sequence comes from Oceanobacter antarcticus, assembly GCF_044962685.1. NCBI lineage: Bacteria > Pseudomonadati > Pseudomonadota > Gammaproteobacteria > Oceanospirillales > Oceanospirillaceae > Oceanobacter > Oceanobacter antarcticus. Next base: position 32,934 of record NZ_JBBKTX010000020.1, on the reverse strand, counting down.
CCACTGTTGGAAGAAATCACCACCTGACCACCGGTCACGGTAGCGGTAATACCCGCGCCTGACAGCGAGTTGGCTGCGACTTCATTAATCGCTGCTGCCAAGGTATCGGCATCAGTGATAGCCGCGATACCGCCCGTCGCAGTAGACAGGTCGAGGTCTTGCAAGCCAGCACCATCAACGTTAACGCCGATCGTATCGGCCGCACCCGCAGTCGCGGTATTAAAGGCCGCAACGTCGGTAATCACCGCATCACCGTTGGCCAGATGCTCAACGTTTTCATTCACCAGCGTGGTTACGGTTGTGGATGCTGCATCCACATCAATAGCGGTAATGGAGTTGGTGCCGGTATCTGCCAGTACCGCGTTCAGCAGTACGGATTTGCCATCCTCAGAAACAGCGGCTTCAACCTTGCCCGCCAGTGATGCGTTACCCGCAATCTGGCTGTTCAATTCATCAGCAAACGATTGTGCGGTTGTATAAGTGCCAGCTGAAAGCGTCAGATCAGTACCCGCAGCCGCCGCAACCGAACCGGTACCGGAACCAGTCAGGCCCAGACGTACGGTATTACCACCAGCAATAGAGTTCACGCCGTCAAAAATAAAATCCATCTTGCTTTGGGCGTAATTGCCGCCATCGGTACCAGACGTTTCCGATGTCGCAGTGGCAATATCCATATTGGCGCTGCCAGAGCGAGCAACGACATTGGCATCCGCCCCTACTTCGGTCGTGGTGAACGTCAGGCTGCCATCATCATTAGCAGATGCGGCGACCAGGGCATTACCATCGGCATCCTGGAAGTTGGCGTCGTTGGCAATGGCATTATTGATGTGCAAAGCCAGGTCTTCGGCATTGTCATACGTGCCGACACTGCCCGTGCCACCATTGGCAGAAGGATCGTAGCTAGAATCCAGCGTCAGGGTCTGGAACCCAGAGTTATTGACGTTGAGTTCAAACGTATTGTTGGTTGCATTAACAGCCGTACCAGCGGCAATTGACATATCCGCCGTCGTAAAGGTAGCGGCTGACTCAGCAGACGAGATAGACGAAGTCGTCACCGTACTGGTAATCGCAGCCGCACGGCCGGAGTAAGTGCCCGCCGTCAGACCCGAGTTACGAATATCGCCGGTGCCAGTGCCCTGACCACCTTCAACTTCGATATCAGAGCCATCCTGAGAAATCAGCGTGAAACCACCGTAGCTGGTGCCACTGGAGAGACCAGTCGCTGCTTCGGTCAGGTTACCGGAAGTGCCCAGATCCACCGTGATATTACGGCCATCTTTCGCCTCCAGCGTCACACCGCCGCCATCACCACCGTCCGTAGCCACCACACCGGTCTGGTCAGACTTGGCGTTAATGGAAGAAATCACTGAATCGCGGTCGGCAGAGGTATCCAGCCCACCCGTTGCCAAACTGATATCCACGCCATTCAGCGTCATGGTACCGGAGGCCTGACCCGCCACCATCTCACTGCCAGACGCCACGTTAGTGTTCACTTCAGCCGTGACACCGGTTTCATCCGACTTGGCATTGATGGCGGCCACTTTGGCAATCGCCGACGCTTCACGGCCCGACACAGATGAAGTGTCATCACCGCTGCGGGAAGGATCAATCGCAGTACCATTAATAATCAGATCGCCGCTGCGCAAGCCGTTTTCATTACCCAGAGCGCTAACGCCATTAGCCTGACCCACACCGAGCTTGTCGGCGGTCAGTTCAGCAATCGAAACGTCCACCGTTTGACCGGCATTAGCACCAATCTGGAAGGTCGCAGAAAAAGAACCATCCAGCAGTTTACGACCGTTAAAATCGGTTTCTTCCGAAGTACGGGTAATTTCCGCTACCAGCTGATCCACTTCTGCCTGCAACGCCTCACGATCGACATCGGAGTTGGTCGAGTTGGCCGACTGAACCGCCAATTCACGAATACGCTGCAGGTTTTCGTTCACCGAACCCAACGCACCTTCTGCGGTCTGGGCCAGGGCGATACCATCACCGGCGTTACGAACCGCCACTCCCAGACCCTTGATCTGGGAAGTAAAACGGGTAGAAATGGCCAAACCGGCCGCATCATCTTTCGCACTGTTAATGCGAAGACCCGAAGACAGACGCTCCAGAGCCTGCTGATTCGCGGACTGTGACTTGTCCAGGTTGCGCTGGGCATTCAAGGACGCGATGTTGGTATTAATAATTTGGGGCATGGTCTATCTCCTATGAGAATCTGGAGCCACCACCATCGCTGATGGGTGTTTGGCAGTGCTCCGCCTAACAGTTTCATAGTCGTTAACGGCCCACCTTCAGAGTTCTTTAGAAGTTTTTTGATTGCCCCTCAGCCGGGGATTCTCCGTAGGGGGCGTAATCTGCTGGGCTGGGCTGGCCGGTCATGGCACAGTACCCACCCCTGACCTGTGATTGATTCTGAATTGCTCCATGAATAAAGCAAAACGTACCGAGATTTTCAGCCGCCTGAGAGCAGCCAACCCCGAACCAAAAACCGAGCTGGAATACAGCACCCCTTTTGAGCTGCTGATTGCGGTATTGCTGTCGGCCCAAGCGACGGATGTGTCGGTCAATAAGGCCACTCGCAAGCTCTATCCGGTGGCCAATACTCCAGAAACGTTGCGGGCACTGGGTGAAGAGGGTCTGAAGCAATACATCAAAACCATTGGTCTGTTTAACAGCAAGGCCAAAAACGTCATCAATCTCTGCGATATCCTGATCCATCAGCACCAGAGTCAAGTGCCTCAAACCCGTGAAGCGCTCGAAGCATTGCCCGGCGTTGGCAGAAAAACCGCCAATGTGGTGCTGAACACAGCGTTCGGCCAGCCAACTATTGCAGTCGACACCCATATTTTCAGAGTATCTAACCGTACCCGTATCGCACCGGGCAAAGACGTGGTTGAAGTGGAGCAACGGCTATTACGGCTGATACCGAAAGAATTTCAGCTCGATGCCCACCACTGGCTTATTTTGCACGGTCGTTATACCTGCATTGCCCGCAAGCCGCGCTGTGGTTCATGCTTGATAGAAGACCTGTGCGAATACAAACAGAAAACGTCGGACTGAACGGCTGCCTGGCAACGGGTTCAGAACACCCAACCGGATAAACAAGAGAGGTTCACCATGAGAATGCTGCACACCATGTTGCGAGTAGGCGACCTGCAACGCTCTATCGACTTTTATACCCAGGTGATGGGTATGGAACTGTTGCGTCAGCACGACAATAAAGATTACCAGTACACACTCGCCTTCGTTGGTTATCAGCCAGAAAGTGAAGGCGCTGTGCTGGAGCTGACCTATAACTGGGGCCAGAGCGAATATGACCTCGGCAATGCCTACGGCCATATTGCACTGGAAGTAGACGACGCTGCCGCAGCTTGCGATAACATTCGCGCCAGCGGAGGCAAGGTAACTCGCGAAGCGGGCCCGGTGGCCGGTGGTAAAACAGTGATTGCTTTTGTCGAAGACCCGGACGGCTACAAAATAGAACTGATCGAAAAGACTCCGAGTTTTCCGATCGAACTTTGAGCCAACCGGCTTGCAGATACATCTGAAGTAAACACTCCGACACTTGACACTTCAAACAGGGCACCGTGTGACAGCGGATTTATGCCCTGGCTGGCTGGGCAGCTGCACTGCTCTCTGCCGCACTGCCCTGCGTGGCGCTTGCCGATTGATGCTGAATATTGCAGCTGAGCTGATCTTCTTCGCATACCCGGCGCGTCAACGCCAGGAATACCCCCAGTGATGCCAGTAACAAAGCACACGCGACCAGAATCGCCACTGGGTAGTAGAGGTTGCCCGCCAGCTCCAGCTGACTGTATTTAATAATCATAATCAGCGCTTCCAGCACCAGAGCGATACAGACGGTGCCGACAAAACGGGAAATGGTACGGCGCACGCTGACAAAAATACTCTCCCCAGCCACATCGGAGGTGTATTCCTTACCCACCCCGACACCGAGTTCATACATCGCCAGCGCGATGATCAGATTGTTGATCGATTTGATCACGTGGGTGACCATTTCGATCTCCGGGTTCCACAAGCCCGAGAAAAAATCGCTGAATGCCAGAAATACCAGTAACAACGCAATCAAATGGAAAATGCCTGAAAATAACAGGGCTACCACAGTTTTATATTCAAAAGGACGGGTACCAGAAAACATGAGAAAAATACCTCGTAAACACACAGAATAAAAATGGCAGGACTCACGCGGGTTCAACCCCGGTATTCCCGAATACACAAAGTGCGATACTGCAACCTGCCAGAGGTTCCGGTCGATTGCCTCAAGCCTGTATTCAGGGCGACAGAGTTCACACAACAGTTATGGCGCTGATTCAGGGAAGGTGTTGGCAGGCTGGTGTTGGCAGGCTGGTGTTGGCAGGCTGGTGTTGGGAAGAAAGCTGGGAAGGGAAAGATTGGGAGTACGGGCTGCAAAGCTGCATAGGCATGGCCTACATGGTCTATAAGAACCGTGTATTGGCGCGCCTGGCAGGCCAGTATTCCCACTCGGAGCGTGGGAATACCCTCCGTGTCACATTACAACGTCTTCAGATAAGCAATCAGATAATCCTGCTCCGCCTTGTCGGTAATCGACACGTGACGCATCCGGGTGCCAGGCACCAGCTTCTCATTGTCTTGCACCCACAAGCGCAGCTTGTCTTCATTCCAGGTAATACCGGATGCCCGCAGCGCCTCCGAATAGGCAAACCGTGGCAGCGAACCAGCCTTGCGACCCACGACACCGGTCAGACTTGGGCCAAAGGTATTCTTGCTGGAATCTTCTGAGTGGCAAGCATGGCAATTCTGGGCAAAAACGACGCTACCCTGAACGGCCTGCATGTCGTCACTGGCCGATGCAACAACAGGCAACAGCAACGCCGATGCACAGATCACGGTAGCAAGCATGGATGTTTTCATAACAACACTCCTGATATGGACTGGAAAATATTCGATAAATCCAGTGTATTCAGTCGTGCGTGGTTGCCATCCTGTACTTCGGCACTGTTCCCGCTGTTGTCGTGAGGCAGGTCAAGAAAATCCGGTTTTCAGCGCCGCAGGTGTCAAGCTGAAAACAAAAATGCCGGTCAGCAAACTGACCGGCATTTTGAGCCAGCAGACTGTCAGCAGAAACTACAGGCTGTCAGCAGACTCAGACAGGTACTTGGCAACACCTTCAGGAGACGCCGTCATGCCCTTGTCACCCTTGCTCCAACCCGCTGGGCACACTTCGCCGTGCTCTGCGTGAAACTGCAAGGCTTCAACCAGACGTACCAGCTCATCAATGTTACGACCCAGTGGCAGGTCATTGATGTTGGCCGCACGTACCAGGCCTTCCTTGTCGATCAGGAATGCGCCACGCAGGGCAACGCCACCAGCCGTTTCAACGTCATACGCTTTACAGATGGCGTGGCTAACGTCAGCCGCCATGGTGTACTTGACCGCGCCAATACCACCGTTGTCGATGGCAGTGTTACGCCAAGCGTTATGGGTGAAGTGAGAATCAATGGATACAGAAATCACTTCAACACCCAGCTCACTGAAGGTTGCCATACGCTTGTCCAGCGCAATCAACTCAGACGGGCATACAAATGTGAAATCCAGCGGGTAAAAGAACACCAGAGCGTATTTGCCCTTGGTAGCTTCTGAAAAGTTGTATTCATCAACGATGGTACCGTCGCCCAATACCGCAGGAACAGTAAAATCAGGGGCTTGCTTGCCTACCAATACGCTCATATCAGTCACTCCATTTATCGTGAAAATAGCGGCCATGATTTGACCGCTCCATCGAAACATGCTGGGATCATACGCCTCGTCCGAGCACGGTCAAACCATCGTCGTAATGAAAATATCGCCTGATTACTTTTTCCCATACAGCTGATAGTAATCCGCTATTTACCTTGTCAAATGCCCTGATCGCACAATGTAGCTCAGGGAACGACGGAACCATCCTGACACAAAAAACCGTTATAAAATGCAGTCAAAACCGCGAGTAATGCATGAGTACCACTGCACCCCCCGCCAGCCACTATCATCACGGCAACCTGCGTCAGGCCTTGCTGGATGCTGCGGTACATGAATTACGTCGCAAAGGCCCGGATCAACTGAGTCTGCGCGCCATTGCCCGTGCCATCGGAGTATCACAAACCGCGCCCTATCGGCATTTTGTCGACAAAAACGATCTGCTGATGGAACTGGCCGCACAAGCCTTTGATGAACTGGCCGACGTCACCCGCACGGCGATGGTTAACGCAACCAGCAACAGCGACCGTCTTTATCTCTCTGGGCATGCCTACATTGATTATGCGCTTGGCAACCCGGAAAAATACCGCCTGATGCTGGGCCAGTATTTGCCCGTTTCCGACAATTGTGACCGCCTGCGTTGTGCCGGTGACGCGTCATTCAACGTACTGCTGGAGGTCATCAGGGCCGGGGTGAACTCTGGCGAGCTGATTGACGAAGATCCGACGTTACTGGCCATACACTGCTGGACCAGCATTCACGGGCTGGCCTCGCTGCTGATTGATGAACGTGCACACTGCAGTGACATGCCGATCACCCAGGCGCAACTGATCGATGCCAACCTGAGGCTGCTGGGGCAACGTATTGGCAGGTAATCAAGGACAGCCATCGGACAACTAGCTGACACAGCGGGGGGCGCAAACGCCCTCTTCCAGTCCTCCTGCCAATCTTCATCGACCGATTCAGTGAATCGCATGGCCTATTAATATTTTAAAAAACCCTCACGACCAGCAAGGAGTGGCGCTGGTCGTGAGGGAAAATCGCCGGTAGCAGTTTGGCAAGAAGGGGTCTCTTTACCGTTTGCTTCCTGGAGTGGGTTATCGTGACCGCAAAGTCGATATGCTCCGGGAGTGGTAGCCCGTCCGGCGCAACCGGGCTGCCTGTCACTTCCATGTGACATTCTATGAAACGGCTGCTAGCCCGAAACGTCTTCCGGGTCGGCAGCGCCGTCTTTGGCCCACTGGCGCAATTTGAACTTTTGCACCTTGCCAGTTGAAGTACGTGGCAAGGTGGCAAAAATCACCTGTTTAGGTGCCTTGAAGTGAGCCATGTTCTGGCGGCAATAGGCGATGATTTCCTGCTCATCCACCTGCACACCCTCCACCAGTTTGATAAAGGCGCAGGGGATTTCGCCCCACTTGTCATCCGGTTTGGCGACGACCGCAGCGTCTTCGATATCCGGGTGGCGGAACAGCGTTTCTTCCACTTCGATGGAGGAGATATTTTCGCCACCGGAGATAATGATGTCTTTGGAGCGATCCTTGATTTCGACGTAGCCGTCTTCATGCCATACCGCCAGGTCACCGGTATGTAACCAGCCACCCGCAAATGAAGCATCGGTAGTACTCGGGTTTTTCAGGTAGCCCTTCATCACGATATTGCCGCGCAAGAAGATCTCGCCAATGGTCTCGCCATCCTGTTCAACCGGCTGCAAGGATTCCGGATCAGCCACCATCATGCCTTCTTGCATCGGCACCTGAACGCCCTGACGAGCCTTCAGACGGGCACGCTCACCGACACTCAGATCTTGCCATTCGTCTTTCCAGCAGCACACCACACAGGGGCCGTAGGTTTCGGTGAGGCCATACACGTGCGTCACGTCGAAGTTGATGGCTTCCATTTTTTCCAGCACCGACGGTGGAGGTGGTGCACCGGCAGTCATGACCTTGACGCTGTGATCCAGTCCGGCCCGCAGGGATTCATCAACGCCCGCAATCAGACTCAGGACAATAGGAGCACCACACAGGTGATCGACCTTCTCGGCCACAATCAGCTGCACAATGTCTTCCCCGCGCACATGGCGCAGGCACACGCTGGCACCGCCGATGGCAGCCATGGTCCAGGGGAAACACCAGCCATTGCAATGGAACATCGGCAGTGTCCAGAGATAAGTCGCGTCGGCGGTCATACCCCAGGACAGGGCGTTGGAAGCGGCGTTCAGGTAAGCACCCCGGTGGTGATACACCACCCCTTTGGGGTCACCCGTGGTGCCGGAGGTGTAGTTGAGAGTAATGGCGTCCCATTCATTGGCAGGGCCGCTCCAGGCATCGTCTTCGTCGCCTTCAGCCAGCAGTTGCTCGTAGTTGAGTGCGCCAAGCAGTTCACCGCCGTCAAACGCCGGATCGTCGATATCGACCACCACAGGCGGTTTGGCCAGCATGTGCAGGGCTTTTTTCACCACTGCCGACATTTCACGATCAACAATCAGCAGTTTGGTCTCAGCGTGTTGCAGAATAAACGCCACGACCGGGGCATCCAGGCGGGTATTGATGGAATTCAGCACCGCGCCACACATCGGCACACCAAAATGAGCTTCGAAGTGCTCTGGCAGGTTAGGTGCCATCAAGGAAACAGTATCACCCTTGCCAATCCCCCGCTTGCGGAGGGCGCTGGCCAACTGCTTGCAACGGCGATAGATTTCAGCCCAGTTGCGGCGTACGTCACCATGGATCACAGCGGCTCTGTGTGGATATACAAACGCCGCCCGTTGCAGATACGACAGCGGGCTGAGTGCCTGGTAGTTGGCCTCTGCCGCGTCGAGATGTTGATCGTAGATATTGTCGTTCATCGTATTTGCCTGCTGCTTTTATGTTGGTTCCCGTTCTGGTGCACCGGATCGTTTCCTGTCCGACCGGATGCACCACCCGTAAGAGGCCTTATTTACCAAGCCGACTGGCGCTGAAGTTTCTGGCCATCATGCGTTGGAACTCCCCAACCACGCCACGACGAAACGACAGCACGCACATCACAAAGATGGCTCCCATGATGATATGGATATAATTGCCCAGTTCCCCGCCGGAAAATACGGTACTAATGGCGATGACAATCGCCGCACCCACCACCGGGCCAAACAGGGTTCCCATACCGCCCAGCAAGGTCATCAGTACCACTTCGCCAGACATGTGCCAGTGTGCATCGGTCAGGCTTTCCAGTTCGAACACCAGCGCCTTGGTGGCACCGGCCATACCTGCCAGGGCAGCAGAAATCACAAAGGCCAGCAACTTGTAGCTACCGACGTTATAGCCCAGCGATACCGCCCGTTGTTCGTTTTCACGAATGGCTTTCAATACCTGACCAAAGGGTGAATGTACGGTGCGGAACACCACAAAAAAGCCGATCAGGAAGACCGCCAGCACAAAGTAATACATGTTGAGATTGTCGTTGAGGTCGATCAGACCAAATAACTTGCCACGCGGAATACCCTGCATACCGTTTTCACCACCGGTAAAGTCGGCTTGCAAATAGAAGAAAAATACCAGCTGCGCCAGTGCCAGCGTCACCATGGCAAAATAGATACCTTCACGCTTCACCGACAGCTTGCCAAAAACAAAGCCCAGGGCCGCCGAGGCCAATGTGCCAAACAGCACACCCAGCTCTGGCGTCAGGCCGAAATGGGTCATGGCATAACCAGTGACGTAACCGCCAGTCGCCAGAAAAGCGGCATGGCCGAACGACAACATACCAACAAACCCCAGCATCAGGTTGAAGGCACAAGCAAACAGTGCGAAGCAGAGAAATTTCATCAAAAAGACCGGGTACACCACCATCGGAGCCGCCAGGCCGACGATGATCAGTGCCACTGTCAGAATCAGGGTCAAGCCCGCAGTACGCGGTTGAGTCAGAGCAACAATTCGGGTTTGCGTCGTCATATCAGGCCTCTTTTCCGAACAGGCCGGAAGGTTTCACCAGCAGTACCAGCACCATGACCATAAAGATCACCGTGGTAGACGCCTCGGGGTAAAAGTATTTGGTCAGTCCCTCGATAATGCCCATCATCAGCCCGGTCAGAATGGCACCACCAATCGACCCCATGCCACCGATCACCACAATGGCGAACACCACAATCAGAATATTCGCGCCCATATCCGGGCTGACGGAATACACTGGAGCGGCCAGTACGCCTGCAAGACCGGCAAGACCGACGCCAAAACCGAAGGTCAGGGTAATCATCATCGGAACGTTAACGCCGAATGCCTGCAACAGTGCCGGGTTTTCAGTACCCGCACGCAGATAGGCCCCCAGACGGGTTTTTTCAATTACCCACCAGCTGGCGGCACACACCAACAAAGACACCAGAATAATCCAGGCGCGATACACCGGCAGGTACATAAAGCCCAGGTTATAGCCGCCCTTGAGTGCTTCCGGCACCGGGTAAGACTGCCCGGATGAGCCAAACAGATGACTGAAGACCCCCTGCAGGATCAGTGCAATACCAAAAGTCAGCAGCAGGCTGTAGAGATGATCTTGCCCGGCAATAGGACGCACCAGAAACCGCTCCATCAGCATGCCGATAACACCGACGGTCAGCGGTACCAGTATCAGTGCCAGCCAGTAATTGACGCCCAGGTGCTGCAGTGCCAGCCAGGCCAGAAATGCCCCCAGCATGTACAAGGCACCTTGAGCAAAATTGATAATACGCAGCAGGCCAAAAATAATCGCCAGCCCGAGCGCCAGCAACGCGTAAAACGAGCCATTGATCAGGCCAACCAGCAGCTGCCCCAACAGGGCAAACAAATTGATTCCCATAAAGGTAACCATAAGGTCTTCCTCTAATGCGGCGGCCCCTGGGCCGCCGCGTTCTTGTTCTTGTATCGGGTGTTAGTCAGCCTGGATACCCGACCTATACCGCCGGGTATCCAGCAACACTCGCGCAGAGCTGTGCAGGATTAAATAGTTGATCCCTTGAAATTACATTCCGCTTTCATCGCGCCAAACGCCTCGTCACCGGGAATCACTTTCTCGATTTCATACAGATCATTGGGGTTTTTACGCTCGTTGCCCTTTTTTACCCGCACCTGATACATGTCGTGCACCATGCGGCCATCGGCACGTAATACCGCGTTACGGGCAAAAATATCATTGGGATGCAGCGCTTTCATTTGTGCCATCACTGCCTTGCCCTCATCGGTACCAGTGGCTTTAACGGCGTTGAGATAATGCAGTGTCGAGGAATAAGCGCCGGCATGTGCCATGGTTGGAATGGCGCCGGTACGATCCATAAAACGCTTGGCCCAGGCACGGCTTTCGTCATCGCGATCCCAGTAGAAACCGGTGGTCAGACGCATATCACCAATGATGCTGGCATCAATCGACTTGGTATCCGAAGAGAACACCAGCAAGCCCACCATGGTGGCCTGTTGGCTGAGACCAAATTCAGCCGCGCCTTTCAGCGAGTTGACAAAGTCCTTACCGGCATTGGCTAACGCCACCACGTCCGCACCGGAAGACATTGCCTGCAAAACAAACGAGGAATAATCAGTGGTGCCCAGTGGCGCACTGGCAGAACCAACCACGGTGCCGCCATTAGTCTCAATAATACCGGTAGCGACTTTTTCTAACGCATGTCCAAAGGCATAATCAGCGGTAATAAAAAACCACTTTTTCTTGCCACTATCCATCAGCGGTTTCACCGTACCCCTGGCCAACGCCACAACGTCGTAAGTCCAGTGGGCGTTAAACGGTGAGCAGGTTTTGGTGGTAAAGGTATTGGAACCGGCACCGGAAATCAGAATCGGCTTTTCGTTAACGTTGGCAACCTGGGCCACAGCGCCCACTACCGACGAGGCCACCAGACCATTAATGGCGTCTACACCTTCGCTTTCGATCCATTCCCGTGCCTTGGCAGAACCCAGATCCGGCTTGTTCTGGTCGTCAGCCGAGACCACCTCAATCGGCTTGCCCAACATGCTGCCGCCAAAGTCCTCTACCGCCATATTGACCGCATCGACACAGTGCTTGCCGCACACGTCACCGTATGGACCGCTCATATCCGCCAGTACGCCCAGTTTGACCTTGTTATCAGACAAGCCACCGGCCTGGACAGAGAAAGCGGCAACAGACATCAGCGCAGCCACAGAGCAGCTTAATGCCGTTTTGAGGCCAGCTTTCGGGATGTTGGTGTTAAATTTCATTCGAACCTCTTTTATTGTTATTGATGGTTGTGCGCGTTAAACGCCCAGCAGGGCATTAAGTTGGTTTTGCTTCTGGTGCAATTCGTGCTGATGGATTTCTTCGACAATGTGGCCGTGCTCCATCACGTAATGACGGTCGGCAATCGGAGCGGCAAAGTGGAAGTTCTGCTCAACCAGCAGAATGGTCAGGCCGCGCTGTTTCAGCTGGTTCAAGACCTCGGCCAGACGTTGCACAATGACCGGAGCCAGACCTTCGGTGATTTCATCCAGCAGCAGGATATTGGCACCGCTGCGCATGATTCTGGCCAGCGCCAGCATTTGTTGTTCGCCGCCCGAGAGCCGGGTTCCCTGGCTATAGCGGCGCTCCGCCAGGTTGGGAAACATGCTGTAGATTTCTTCCAGAGACACGCCATCCGAACGCACGTCCGGTGGCAACATCAAATTTTCTTCTACGTTCAGGCTGGAAAAAATACCGCGTTCTTCCGGGCAAAAACCCAGCCCCAGCCAAGCGATCTGGTGAGCAGGCATCTTGATGGTTTCCTGGCCATTGATCACCACACTGCCGGTACGGCGACCAACCATATTCATGATCGATCTCAGGGTCGTAGAACGACCGGCACCATTACGGCCCAGCAACGTGACCAGTTCGCCCTGGTTTACGTACAAGTCGACGCCATGCAGAATGTGCGATTCGCCGTAAAAAGCATGCAGGTCACTGACCCGAATTTTTTCGTCGCCCACTCGATGAGTCTGGGTCTGGCTGTTCAGGAGGTGGGTAGTCGCCGAATTCATGCAACAGCCTCCTTGTCGGCCGCGACACCAAGATAAGCCTCACGCACGCGCGGGTCGGCGGACACCGTGGCATAGTCGCCTTCCGTCAGTACCGCACCACGCTGCAAGACGGTAATACGATCCGCCAGCTGCGAGACCACTTTCAGGTTATGTTCCACCATCAGAATGGTGCGATTAACCGCCACAGTACGAATCAGATCCGCCGTGCGTTCGACGTCTTCCTGGCCCATACCCTGAGTCGGCTCGTCCAGCAGCAACATTTCCGGATCAAGTGCCAGCGTTGTCGCGATCTCCAGTGCGCGCTTGCGGCCATAGGACAAATCCACCGTGACCACACGGGCAAAATCCTGCAAGCCAACGGCTTCCAGCAGTTGTTCGGCGCGTTCATTCAAACGCTCCAGCACCGACTCCGGTTTCCAGAAATGAAAGCTGTTGCCCTCACGTTGCTGTAAGGCAACCCGGACATTTTCCAGCACCGTCAGATTGGGAAAGACGGCCGAAATCTGGAACGACCGCACCAGTCCCTGACGAGCAATAGCAGACGATTCAACGGCGGTAATATCGCGGCCGTTAAACAGAATTTTCCCGGAGGTCGGAATGAGGTACTTGGTGAGCAGGTTAAACACCGTGGTTTTACCTGCGCCGTTCGGTCCAATCAGCGCATGTATATGGCCACGGCGGATATTCAGGCTCACGTCATCAACCGCCGTAAAACCCTTGAATTCTTTGGTCAGGTGGTGTGTTTCGAGAATATAGTTATTGTTCATTTCTCGTATCCGATGAGGTTGAAATATCGTTATCGGTCGGGTTATGGCATCCGCTGTTAACGCGTATTCAACGAAGGTCTAATTGGCAAATATTATTTTTATAACACCGGAATAAGTTGCTACAGAATGTCTCTAAAAATGCAGTACGCGATTCTTAACGCAGTCATTTCGAGCGCAGTCGTTTATAGATTTGCCCTATAGCCGGTGTTCAGGTGCCAAGGTATCCCTACATCGTGTCGCGAGTTTTGCGCAAATGTATCCAAATGTTTCATCACCACCGTGCGACAACTGTCGGGATGGCTGGTGGGATGGCTGGTGGGATGGCTGGTGGGATAGCTGTCGGGATAGCTGTCGGGATGGCTGTCGGGATGGCTGTCAGGATGGCTGACATGCTTGCCTGCAGTAACCGATAAGCCCGGATTGGTGATTGACGAGTCGGCCCTGTATCTGGATCAATAGGGGCCGTTTATTTCGGTATTACCCCATGCGCCCGCTCTCTCCTGCTACCTCATCGTCCGCTCTACTCAATGCGCATAAATCGCGTTTGTCGCGCCAGCTATCGCTGATTATTCGCGGCATTCTGGTGGTGGTCTTTGTCTTTGTGTATTTTTATACCGTGCCGATGATCAAACAGAAGGTATTTGAAATAGAGCGTAATTCCTCACGCCTGGCACTGAATAACGTATTTGAAATTGCCAACCGTATGTACGCCGGGGTTGAGGAATACCGGCAACAGGCATTGGATAACCACAAAGGTCAATTAAAACTGGTGGTGAATTTGGCCGAAACTTTTTTACGTTCACACTTTCAGGAAGCCGCAAAAAACGGCATTCCGCTGCAACAGGCACGGCAAACAGCATTTTCCTATCTGCGTAATTTCACCTTTGGTAACCAGGACTACATCTGGGTGGTGGATCACAACATCCAGGTACTGTCGCACCCGGATCCGCGCTTTCACCAGGATGCCCGGATAAAACCGGGTGACGATATCCAGCCGATTTTGGAATCCGTGGTGAGACAAGCCATGCACGACGGCGAAGGCTACTACCACTACAAATGGTCGCGCATTGCCGGGGCCGAAAGCCTCGACAAAGTATCGTTTGTACGGGATTACCCCGAATGGGGTTTTGTAATTGGTTCCGGGGTATACCTCGACGACCTCGAGGCCGAAGTACGCCTGCGCCGTGAACAAGCGCTGACCGATCTGAGACACGCCTTGCAGGAAATCAAGGTCGCCAAAACCGGCTACATGTACGTGTTCGACTCCAACGGCCATATGCTGATTCACCCCAACGACAACCTTGATGGCGTCACCTTTACCACCCTCAAGAACCCGATCACGCAACAACCGATCAATCAGGAACTGATGAAAGTCGCTGATACCGGCAAGGAGCTGAACTACCGCTGGGACAAACCCGACGATCCTGGCAACTACGCCTACGACAAGCTCTCGCTGGTACGCTACATCAAAGGTTTCGACTGGTATATTTGCTCGTCGGTTTACCTCGACGAGCTGCAAAGCAGCTCCGAACTGCTCAGTTCCCGCATCATGGTACTGGCCGGACTGACCATGCTGGCGACCTTGCTGATTTCCAGCTTTCTGGTCAACCGCATTACCCGGCCACTGGAACAGCTCGCCAGCACCGCACTCAAGGTACAAGGAGGTGACCTGTCCGCCCGTACCGGCATTCAGCGCGATGATGAAATCGGCATCCTGGCCTCCAGCATCGACGCCATGGTGCAACGCCTGCGCAACAATATCGAAACCCTGGACGCCCAGGTCAAACAGCGCACCGAAGAACTGCTCGCCACCAATGCCCGCGCCCAGCGCATGAGCGCCGTCGGACAACTGGCGGGCGGCCTCGCCCACGACTTCAACAACCTGCTGTCGATTATTGTTGGCAACCTGATTGTCGCCCGCGAGCATTACAGCGCCAACGACCCGGAACTGGACAAACTGCTAAGCCCGGCTGAACGCGCAGCCCGGCGGGGAGCCGACATTACCCATAGGCTGCTCGCCTTTTCCCGCCGCCAGCCACTTCAACCGGAAATTGTCTCGGTCAATGCGGTAATGGCAGAAGTACTGGAACTGCTGCACAGTGCTTTTAGCGGCCCCTATCGGCTGCACTACCGGCCACAGCAGCATCCGGAACTGGCCTGGGCCAACGTCGATCCCGGCCATCTTGAAAACGCCCTGGTCAACCTCGGCCTCAATGCCCGCGATGCCATGCAAGACGGCGGAACATTGACCTACAGCTGGAAACTGTGCGATATCACCCGGCCAATCGAACAGCGCTTTGACGAAACCGTACCACCAGGGCGATATATTGAAATTGGTGTAGCTGATACCGGCAGCGGCTTTAGCCAGTCCGCACTCGAACAGGCGTTCGAACCCTTTTTCAGCACCAAACAGGGCAGCAACAATTCCGGACTGGGGTTATCGATGGTCTATGGTTTCGTCAAGCAGTCATTCGGGTATATTCAGCTTGGCAACCCGCCTCAGGGCGGTGCCATGATACGGCTGTTACTGCCCGCCAGCAGCGCCCCGGCCAATCCTGACCTGAGCGACGACGACAGTGGTCGCGGGCCAGAGCTGGCTCCTGGTGGACTGTATTTACTGGTAGAAGACAACCCCGACGTACGGGCCGTGATCCGCAAGCAGTTGACCGACCTTGGCCAGCATGTGGTTGAAGCCGCCGATGGCGACGAAGCCCAGACCTTGCTCGACGGCCTGCTGGAACACAATCCAACCGCACTCACCGGTATGGTCAGCGACATCATGATTCCCGGTAGCATGAACGGCCGCAAACTGGCAGCAACATTACGCCGCCGGGCACCCGCAGCGGTTATCTTGCTAGTGAGTGGTTACACCGATGATCCGACCGCCAGACCGGGCAGTGGCAATGACCCTGCTGACCAGCAAGACCCGATGCTGGTGCTATTACGCAAGCCGTTTGATCGCCAGCAACTGGAACAGGCGCTGGAGCGCGCCAGTGCCCGCGTCCGTCTGCACCATCAACACAGGAGTTTAACGTGAGCCAACAGGCGCTGATTTACCTCGTCGAGGATGACGCCGACATCACCGAACTGGTCAGCCGCGAGCTGAACCGCTACGGCCACAAGGTGCGTTGTTTCCGCACCGGTGCCCAACTCACCAGCGCACTGCGTCAGCAACAACCGCAGGTCTGTATTGTTGACCTCGGCTTGCCAGATATCGACGGTCTCGAACTGGTGCGCCAACTCACCACCCGCGAAGAAGTCGGCGTGATGATTCTCTCTGGCCGAGACAGCCTGCCCGACCGGGTGCTGGGCCTGGAGCTGGGTGCCGACGATTACATCAGCAAACCCTTCGACCCCCGCGAACTGGTCGCCCGTACCAATAGCATTGTGCGCCGGCTGGAAAAAAATGCCCGCCTGCAAACCACCACCTTCGGCCCCGACAAAGACGTTCCCTCAGTGGCCTGTTTTGCCGACTGGCAGCTAGAGTGCGCCACCCTGACACTGCGCAAGGACAGCGGTGAAGAATTTGTCCTCAGCGCCGGAGAAATGGACCTGCTGATTCGCCTGCTGAAATACCCGCGCCAGATCCTCAGCCGCGACCAGCTACTCAAACACCACGACGAAGCCTTCGACCGCAGCATCGATGTACGCATGTCGCGCATTCGTAAAAAAATTGAAGACGACCCCAAATCCCCGCGCCTGATCAAAACCATCTACGGAATGGGCTATATGCTCACCAGTGATGTGCAATGGAAATAAAACAGCCTGTGTGTTCTACCCTCAATTGGCCGAGTCATCACAGATTGACGGTTATGTTGAAAAATACCGGGTCGCACAACAGCAACTCCAGCCAAGTGTTGCAGAGAAAAGCCAAAGCATCAGTGCCAGCTTCTGGGTATCACCGATACATGACGGTCATGCGCAGAAATCCGAAAAACTGCACAACCGCTGCAGCACCTATTTATCCGGGATGCCTGAACTTTTGATAGCGAATAAAAATCGAATCCCGTCAACGCACGTTTTCTCGGTTCTGAGGCTATAGTCACATAGGTGCATGTATAGACTCATGTCGTTAAGGATACATGTCGTTAATAAAAGGTCTGGAAGCCATTGGCAGAGCGGTATTCATAACCGGTATAACCCAGGCTGAGCTGAAATCAATGCTCGCTTTTTCAACGGGCTTGCACGCTTTCACGGAGCCTGATACGGTAATCACCTGAAAATACAGGGGTTGTGCTTAGGTTTACACGTTTATGCGCACAGCCATCAGAGATTAATGCGCACGCTCGCTTTCCCGGATAGGGTTGATCTGAAAATGGATGTTAAATCATATTTTTCAAAGAGTTAAATTGCACTTCCAGAAACTGACTCACCCAGAAATCGCGCATGCGCACTAATAAACTAATGCTAGGCAATCGTAAATTCACACAAATGTAGAGTGAAAAATAATGTTTGAATGGATCGCAAATCCAGAGGCGTGGGTAGCATTAGCAACTCTATTGGCATTGGAGATTGTTCTTGGAACAGACAATATAATATTTATATCAATACTCGTTGGTAGATTGCCAGAAAAACAACGGGCTAAAGCTCGACAGATTGGTCTATCTTTAGCGATGGGCACTCGGTTACTACTGCTTTTCAGCTTGGCTTGGGTTATGGGCCTGGTGGAGCCTTTGTTTATTGCCTTCGGAAATGAAATATCTGGAAGAGACATAATACTAGTTATAGGCGGGCTTTTTCTTCTCGCAAAATCCACACACGAAATACACGGTAGTTTTGAAATACAAGAAGCATCTAAGGTGCAGCTTGTAGCCTCCGGGTTTATCTCAATCCTCATTCAGATTGCTATCCTTGATGTTGTGTTTTCACTTGATTCGGTAATAACTGCTGTAGGGTTAGTTGATCATCTAAGCATAATGGTTATAGCTATTATTGCATCGGTTGGCGTTATGCTTTTAGCCGCCAAACCAATAGGTGATTTTGTAGATGCGAACCCTACAATAAAAATGTTAGCGCTGTCTTTCTTGATGCTGATAGGGTTCACTCTTATTGCGGAGGGGTTCGATGTTCATATACCAAAAGGTTACGTTTACTTTGCTATGGCCTTTTCCTTCGTCGTAGAGATGCTCAACATAAAAATAAGAAATCGTAGGGCAAAAGCTTTTGAGACAATACAGCTGGCAAAAAAAATTACTGAAGATGAAAATGCTTAATCGGGTAGCCGAGGGTTAGAGACCCTCGGCTACCCGATTATGAGCCAATCTTTCCGTACCTACTGTGCTGTGATAGATGGATTACTATCTGGCCGTTTTCTGTATTAACTGGATAATATATTTCGTATCGGCCATCATTCGACGAAAATTTATGTGTGGAGGTGGAACCGTCAAATATAGAGTTTAGATATTTCCGCTCTTCGCTAGACGTACTTAAAATGTAATCCACTTTTAATGCCTCTTCATCCTTTCCCAAGCCAGAGTAACTTGTGAACCCCAATAACAGTGGCTTGCCACGCAAGCTATCTCTAGTTATAATCGTAACCTAGGAAATTTTTCCTCAACCTTGCTCAAAACCTTAATATCCTGGCTGGCGCTTTCGATATACTCGCGAGAGAATGAATATCTTGAAAGCCTACCAATAATATCTTTTTGCTCTTCCAGTAATTCAGCCGCTGAGGAGACAAGATATTTCTCCTTCTTTTTGGACGTTGCTAAGTCGCCCGCATACAAAAAAATGAATATGGCCACCAATGAAGAAAGAAACATATAAATAGTTTTTTTGCCGCTAGGGATATTTTCCCTTTTCTCGATATCTCGTCCATCAGCTATGGCCGTGAGATTGAACATAATGTTGAGAATAATTGCTCCAGAAAGGATCGCAAATATCCCTAGAATACTCAACAAAAAAATTTCGGTCATATTCTCTCGGAAGACTTTAAAGCCGAATACGGACGAACATATAAATATGAACACCCAGTACATTAGTAGCACGACAGTAGCAAGTGCAATCTTATTTGTTATTTTCACTACATTCATTGTTTAGAATCCTTCGTGCTCATAACGCCGCAAACATCTGCGACTTTGAAGTGGATTGTTTGTGGTAGCGTAAACCGCAAAACAAGTAACGGTAAAGCCGTCAGACTGATTTGCCTTGTTAGGGCCTTTACTGTAAACTTGTACGGCAATTCCGTACATGATGGTGAAAATATGGATACCATAAGCGTAAACAAGTTTCGAGATAACCTAAAAAGCGTTGTAGAACAAGTAGTTAGCAGGCATGAGCCCTTGAAGGTTACCCGCAGAGCAGGCGAAGCCTTTGTCGTTTTGAGCGCCGAAGACTGGGAGCGTGAACAAGAAACGCTGTCTGTTCTGCAAAACCGTGACCTGATGCAGCAAATTGCAGCTTCTCTTGAAACTCACAAACATGGCCAAGGCTATAAACCGACCAAAGAGCAGATGGATGAGATCACTGGTATTTGAAGGGAGCACTTGGGAGACATACGAGCAAATGCGGGAAAAAGATAAGAGGCTGCATAAAGCTCTATGCAAACTCCTGAAAGAAATGCTTCGCTCTGACGATCCCTCTTCAGGCCTCGGAAAGCCAGAGCCCTTAAAACATAACCTTTCAGGGCTTTGGTCTAAACGCATATCCCAGAAGGACCGATTGATATATAGGTTTGATGATAATTCCATTTATATCTTCGCTATTGGTGGCCACTACGACCAGCCCTAACAGTTTATTCATGCGCATGCGCGTTTTTCTGTTTTAACGTGCGCATTAATTCTACGCCAAAAGCGCAAAACCACTGAATTTCATGGGGTTACGCTAACAGCAACCGAAAAAATGCGCAACCTCTCTTGAAATACGAGCATGGATTTTCTCTTTGATTTGATTGCACTGTTCATACATACAGATTTTTCGGGAGGAGCAGAACCATGAGCAAAAGGGGACATCTATTTAATCCGGTGCTCACTCTGGGCCACCGGATGGTTTCGAATCACGAAGCCGACTTGCAGGCCTGACGGGTCAAGTCAAACGTCGGCGACACAGAGTCGAGATCATCCGGCAGCCCCCGAAGGGCGCGGGTTGCCGCCGTCCAGTGCGGTGTTGACGAATTTGAAAAGGACTCGTCATTTCGCTGCATTCGTCGCCTTGCCCTGAACAACGGCAACACTCGCGCAGAGCCGTGCAGGATTAAATAGATGTCCCCTTTAGTCGACAACCTTTTAAAATATGATTTGAATGTATTTGCCTCCACTCTTAGGTTAATTGACGACGAGATCCAACCTATTCCTGACAACCTTGCGGTAAGGCTGGTAAATTTAGCAGAAAAAATATCTAGAAAAACAGTTGAAACTGACCATAGAAATACCTGTCTTTTGATATGTGCTCTTCTTTGGGAGCATAGGCAGGATCATTGGCTGGCACTATCTTCCTCGCTGATAAGAATTTTAAATAAGATAGGGCTTTCCCCATCAGCACAGATGGTGGATGTCGGTTATGATGGCGACACTCAAATACACTCCCCCTTAGGTAGCCTAATATCTGAACTAACTGTAAACAAAAATATCATAGAGCATGAGGTCACGATTGGAGAAGGTCAGACGATAATCCTATCTTCGTTCCAAAAACGGATGTGGGATTTAATGTCGGGTGAATTCCCTAGGATTGGAGTGTCAGCACCAACCTCTGCTGGAAAATCCTTTGTGCTTATCGCAAAAATTATCGATATTTGTTATGCCTCCCCATCGGATATTTTTTTTATCGTTCCGACAATAACACTAATTAATCAAGTTACTAAAGGTTTAAGAGTATTTTCAAAAAAGCATGGCCTAGAAGGAATTCGTGTACTCCAATCTTATGAGCCGAGCGTCAAAGACCGTGAAATAAGTAGTGTCTATGTCATGACGCAAGAAAGAGCTTTGTCCGCACTGAAAGCTAATGACTTTACGGAAGGGGCTCTTGATATTTTGATCGTGGATGAAGTACAAAATATTGAGCGAGTATCAAGTGAAGGGGATGAAAGGTCTAAAGACCTCTATAACTTAATACATATTCTAGAAAACGATATCAAACCAAAGATGGCTGTTATATCAGGGCCGAGAGTAAAAAATATTGATGGGGTTGCAAGCAGTCTTTTCAATACGGATGCTATTAGTCTTAAAGCAGATCTTCCTCCAGTTATTAATCTAACGTATTCATTTGCCAAGAATGGAAAGTCAATATCACTGAATCAATATTACTCGGAGAATGATTACCCGCAGAGTATATCAATATCTCCTGATAAAGTATCCAAAGACCTTTTTGGAAAGGTTCGGTATGACAAAAAAATATATGATCATATATCGGAGATACTAAAGTTTTTGCCGGAAAAATCTGGAACGCTTATATTTTCACCCACAAAAAACCAAGCAAGAAAAACGGCTATGAATATTCTATGTAATAGCCATGTTGATAACAAGCTTAATAGTCTTGCTAGCTACATCGGAGAAACTGTTCATGAAAATTACTCACTCAAAAGGTGTGTAAAGAGCGGTGTGGCATATCACCACTCTGGTGTGCCTCCCCATATCAGAAATGCAGTAGAAAAGGCGTTTTCAGATAAAATTTTAGGGGTAATTACATGTACAACAACGTTAATGCAAGGGGTTAATCTACCGGCTAAAAATTTAATTGCCAGAAATCCCTATCTGAGTGGCAATAGAAGTGGCCCAGAGCTAACGCCATATGAATTCGCAAACTTACGTGGCAGGGCTGGTCGCTTACTAAAGGACTTTGTGGGACGAGCAATTATTCTAGATGAAAAAGCATTTGATGACAGTCAAATTGAGCTATTTGATTATCCGGAAAAAGATGTAGGTACGGGGTACTCTAAAAAATACAATGAAAACAAGACTGAACTGTTAGTCGCATTAGAAGACAATCTTCCCGTTTCTACTGATTTTGACCAATTTGGGGATTTATTAAGTCACGTACGTACAACGCTTTTGAGATATGGACGAAATGCGAAGGCAAGATTGCTAAAAGCTGGCATTGATATCCCAGATGAAATATTAAACCAAGCTAGAATTGATTTGCAGAAGCTTGATGTTGACAAGGCAATTTGTCTACAGTTTCCCCACTGGGACCCGCTGGTTTTAAACTCTATGTATGTAGCAAGCCGTACTAGAAATTTAAGGCCGCCCAAAACGCCATTTGACCAGAACTTCTTAAGCTCTCTACAGAATATTCTATATTTTATTGAAGAATTTGCTCCAACGTACATGAAACGATATTTGGATGGTGTAGGTAATGATAGGTATCTATATAAACTTTTAAAAGCAGCTAATTCATGGTCTCGAGAAAGTCCATTAAAAGATGTTATTTCTTGGAAAGACAACATGGATGAAGATGAAATAGAAGATATGCTAAAGATGATCTTAACGGAGGTTATGTACTCGCTACCAAAAGCTTTAGCTCCAGTTATTGCTATGAGCGACCCTAATAGCTCACTTTTGTCAGTTATGGAATCAGGGATTCACTCTCCACTTACACGGAAGCTAACTGAAATGGGGTTGCCTCGTGAAATAGCAATTCGTGCGGGAACTATTATGAGCGACTCCTTGCCTGGAGGAGAAGAGATAGAATCTCTGACAGAGGTTGATTTGCGAAATGCAGTAGAGATTATTTCTTCTAGCTTTGGTGATTGGGAACGCTTTCAGCTTGAAGACATTTTAATTTAATAGTTAGTATCAGGTGGAAATGTTATGGGCAGAGCAAAATCTATGGAAATATCGGGTATACGTTTTAAAAAAAAGGGAGATGTACTGCTTTATTTAAAGGAAATGTTGAATAAATATAGACTTGAGGAGCAAGTATCCGTAGATGATGCCGTATTTTTAAGTGCGGCTTTACTGAATCATCCCGATGCAAAAGAGAAAATTGGTTTGGGTGTTAGCCACTTTTTTGTTCGTAGTGCGGATTATGGAACAAAGTGTTTTTGGATCGAAAGAATAGATGGCACTCAAGAGCGGTTTTCATATAAGAGCTGTGTATGTTGATCTCTCATAAATTAACTTCTCCAATGTCCGCTATTGGCCGGAAGATGACATAAACTCTAAAAAGGGGAAGGTCTTCCCCTGATTATAGCCGCCGTAGCGTCTTCCATCCCCCCTTCTAGCGGGGATACCCCGCAACGCCCCGTATAACTTTGACTGTGAACACATCCGTGTTCGCCTATCTATTATTTATTCCCCTTTTGGGTAGACCTAAAAATATCACATAACTTGTCTCCATCAAGACATCCCCCAATCTTCCGCTCTGCGTTTGTGCAGATGGGGCGGTTCCCCCTGTCTGGATTGCGTCAAAACATGCGATTTTACGCTCGCTCCGCTCCCTATTTTTTCTGGGGTTTTCAACCCCAAAAGGGGTGTGTTTTTTACAAGGAGCAAAGACATGAACAGTGATTACAATATTTACGTTGCCGATTTAGCCGCCTACAACGCCGGAACGCTGCACGGGGTTTGGATTGATGCCACCCAAGAGCTGGACGACATACACGAAGCGATACAAACCATGCTAGCCGCCTCACCTGAACCGTTCAGTGAAGAATGGGCAATCCATGATTATGATGGTTTTGGTGGGCTTGGTTTAGGCGAATATGAAGGCATTGAACGGGTTCACGCTATCGCCGTTTTTCTCGAAGAGCACGGTGAGTTAGGCAAAGCCGTATTATCTCACTGGTGCAGTGATATAGACCAAGCGCAGCAAGCTTTGTCTGATGACTATCACGGCTGCTTTACCAGCCTTGCCGACTTCGCGCAGGAACTGACCGAAGAAAGCACAAGCATTCCAGAAAATCTGGCCTATTACATCGACTACGAGAAAATGGGACGGGATTTAGAAATGAATGATGTGTACACCGTCACGACGGCCTACGATGAAGTGCATGTGTTTTGGAACCGCTGAGGCGGTTTCTTCTTAACGGTTTCTTAATTCTGATTTTATAGAATACAACTATAGATTTAATCAGGATGGTAGGGCTATGGGGCGTGATATGCGCAGGAAATATAAGCAGTACGGGATTTTTATCTGTGATAAAACTCCCGTAAGCAAAGCGGTAGATTTGCGCGGACTTCCCGTCTGGGAGGTTGCGCAATGACCAGCGAGTTTGACGTCATTAATAAAGCCGCTGATGAAAAACGCCAAGAACAGGCGCTTGATGACTATCATAATGAAATGGCAGGACGCGATACCGGACGCATAAAGCGCTTTGGTTTTAATCAAGCACGTCAGGACGTTATCCAAGAAGAAAAGCGCAAGCAATCTGCCTTTGAGCAGATGATGATGAATGCTGTTTATCGCGAAGCGTGGACGAACGCAATGGATGCCTTAAACCAAGCGGAAGAAGCCGTGTATCAAGCCCTGATACAGGCCAGTGACACTTTGCATCATGAGCAGCGCCAGTACCAAGGACTATTGGACAGAGCAGCCTTGACCGCCGATGGACAGCGGGTGTTTAAAGATAAGCACGGTGATGTGTACACCGAAGACGGAGAAAGGCTCTCGGCAGACGAAGCGGCACAGATTGACTGGCGCGGTGACGATCCTTCAAGGGAAGATCAGAGCAACAGGCAGGATGCACTGACAACCGCCCAAGAAGAATTTGACCGTATCAGCGGCCATTCCAATCGTATTGTGGAAATTCGTGAAGAATTGACGGATCAGAATGACCCAGCGTCTATTGATCGTGTACAGGAACTAAAACTAGATGCACTAAGTATTGAACAATCAATTGAGATAAGTAAGGTCAAAAATGAAACAACACTTAATCAAACAAATGTCGTTTGTTCAGACAATCTAATTTTTAATGGTGCCACAAGCCCTCTCCGCTAAGGCCAGCATAATGGCATTTGGTGGAACATCCTCATATTGTTTCATGCTCGCTATGATAAGGCCGTTACGTTCTGCGTTTTCATCACCATAGTACCATTTCATTATACATTTACCTTGCTGATGATTATTTGTGTTTGCTGCGACCAGTCCCATCATATCTACAGCACCCTCAATCCAGAATTTTTGGTGAGCTTCATCAAGTTTAAGAAAGTCTTTAGCCGTAAATCCTTCTGCCTGCACCATACCTGATGCACAGAAACACAAGCCCACATATACCAGAAAGTTCTTTAAGAAATATCTGAAAGATGATAAGGCTATAATTGCTGCGTACCCAGCAAGAGATTGGCGTCAATATCCCCCACACACAGACGCTTCAGTCTCTTGCTATATGATTGATAACATTGAGGAATCGGCATTATGTCAACTTTCAGATAGAAGTTGATAGGCTAAATTAAGTTCAAAAATTTCACTTGGAAAGCACATCACCATGATGACCAAGGGGCGCAATGACAACCATCCCCGCAAAGGCTCATCCATCAAGGTTCAACCAATCCGATCATTTGAGGTTATTGCTGCCATCAAGGCACATCTGCACGACCAACCCCGTAATCTCTGCCTGTTCACACTGGGGATCAATACCGCATACCGCGCCAGTGAGTTGCTATCACTGACCGCAGGGCAGGTAGCTCACCTGAAGGCAGGTGACGTTTTGGACATCAAGCAGCGAAAGACCAACGAATACCGTATGGCTGTTTTGAATACTGTGGCAGTGGACTCTATTCAGAGCTGGCTTGCGCTCCATCCTAGCCGCAACATAACCACAGCCCCATTGTTTCAGTCACAGCGCGGCAGACGGTCTTTGTGTGTTGCGGCGGTTAACCGCTTGGTTAAATCGTGGTGCCGCGAGACTGGCCTGTCTGGCAACTTCGGCAGTCACACTCTGCGAAAAACATGGGGCTACCACCAGCGCATCCACAACCACGCGAACGTGGCCTTGCTCATGCGAGCCTTCGGCCACGCCACGGAAGCCCAGACGCTGGACTATCTCTGTATTCTGCCAGACGAGATCAAGGCTCTTTATCTGGGGTTGGAGTTATGAATGCAGATGCACAGTTCAGCTCCCGAAGTGGGAACTGAACCCGTTGCCAAGGTCAATCAACACATACAAGCCTATGGCTTTGTGCGTATTAGTTCTGTAACTGTCTGGAACCCGTCCATCCATGCTGCTGTGGCATCGTCACGCCAGCCAACTATCTTCAAGATATTGTCGTAATCAGCCTGCAAGTTTCTGGAGAAAATAGGCTCGTGATGAGCAATACGGTTCCTCAGCTCTCGGATAGTAAAGATATCGTTATATAAACTGGCTCGTATCTGCTGTGCAGTATCATTGGTTGGTGCAAAAGGAAAGGATGCTTTGATGTGCTGGTTCCAAAGCCTATTATCATGACGGGACGTAAACATGCGCTCCCAGAACACGAACTTCAGCTCAGCCACAACCTTCCCCATTGTCGGCTCACGTCCTGCGACTGCCATCAGATCTCTCTTGGGGCTGTATCCAACTTGTGGATTCGTCAAACTTCGAATAAAACCATTGTTCCATGGCCAATTCGCGGTATGAACGGCTTCGATGGCTTCCACGACCGCATTCCTCGTGCTAACTTCAAGCATGTGCAGAGGGATGAGGAAGGCAGATGATACCTCCAAGTTCCATTTGTAAAGCACAAGAGCGCGTTCTTTATCGTTGCCGCAATGCTGAAGGTACGTGGCAAAGCGAGGCTGAGATAGAGTTTTGGGGATGTTTACGAGCTCTTTATGCGAAAATGTCGTCATAGCCTAAAGTTCATATTCCTTTATAATATATTGACAGTAATAGCAGCACAGTATAGCATTGTATATAGAAGCTTTGAGAACGCGGGCGTAAGCCTCCCCTCAGAGTGGCTAGAAGTTAAAGGCCCACATTCGTGTGGGCTTTTTTAATGACAGCACATTACTCCCCCATTGAAGCAAACCGCTCCTTTTTGCTCTCAAAGACTTACTTTGACCACAATTTGTTAATCCCTTCGATAACGAACACAAACACACCAACGGTAAGCAGTGCTAATAAAAATGCACTAAGACCAAGCTGGAAGTCACTCCATTTTGTAAAAGCACCCTTCAAATAAGGATGTATAACAAGATCCGCAAGACCTGTAGATCCAATAAACCCAAACAGCACTGCTAGCCAGCGATCTATATGAGATCTACTTTTATCATTTTGATAACGGCGCTCATCAAGATGCCAGCGTGCTTGTTCTTTAGCGTCTGTAATCAGGTTTTTGGTTCCGGCAGATTCCAATAAGTAATTTACTGTATCGACAATCTCACCTGCTTGACTAGAAGTATGTAAAGTAGATTCTACTGACGACAGTACTTTGTACGCTGCAATTAAGCTTTCATCGCTTGATGGAGAACATGCGACAGCGCAGGCTCGAGCGATTTTCAAATTAAGGTATTCAAAGTGCTCAGCACGGGCTTGATTTTCAAGGACTCTTGCTCGGGTATTTCTCTCTTCCCAAACATCATCCGGTGAATTACTTTCTCTCAGCCACGTCCATAAAAAGAGTGCACGATTGCCGTGGAGCGCATAGTCATCAAAAATTCTTAAATCTGGTGGCAATTCAACAGGATTTGTAAAATCTTGAGAACGCATCAAAAAACGAGACATAGATAAGCCGAATTTTTGATATAAATCTTGCTTATTATCAGGTTGATCTTTGAATCGCATTATGGATATTGACGGTCTTCCTTGCCACATCAGCAATCCGGCCAAATCTTCTTTACGAGTAAACGCCACAAGACTGCTTATAGCATTAACATATATTGATCGACATAAGTCGAAAGTGGATTCCCAGCCATCTTCACTATCCGCACAAGCAATATGATGTAGCAGCCACAATTCATCTCCTATCTCGAATTTACTTCCCTCACCCGCGAGTGATTCATCTAGCTTTCTTCGGCTCTCGCCACGAAGTTTTTTTATCAATCGGGTTGAACGCCATCCTTTTATCTTCTGCCCCCCCAAAGAAAGATCTGAGATAAATGCTTCTGGGATTAGTAATTCAGCATCAAGTCTTTGAATCTCACCATGAACAAATATTTGATCAAAGTAGCATTGAAACATATTTATAATACTTCTAATGAAATCAGTTTCTTCCATGCCCTCCGACGAATAATCGATTTGAAAACTCAATATCATGATTCCATCGGAATGTATCTTCAGCCAAGGAGATAACACTGTTTCCTCGTCATCCTTTACAAGAACTACAGGAGGCAACGCCGTCCTTAAATATGAGGGTGACCTTTTGGACTCAACACCTTCAATGCGTTGCTCTTGAAATGATAATTCCAAGCAAAATGCCAAATCATGAACAACATCCGATGGAACTTTATCACTAAACTTAATACTCCAACTTGAATCCCACTGACGGCCTTCAGGTCTAATCCATTCAACTTGCGACTTGCCATCCTCATCTATATATATAGCCTTTAGATCTGAAAAACAGATAGCCTTAGTAAACCCTGATTTCAGGAGGTTTTTGGATGTTTTTACCAAATCAACTTCTGTCAGATTTAATCCAATGGCATAATTATAAAAACAGTTAAACTGCTGTATTTCCATGCTATCCATTTATCTCACAATTATAAATACGCAACGAGCCATTGGTGTCATTGACAACTAGAACTCTGGCAAATTTTCTAAGTTATCTTCCTCCTTACCGTTATCAACAGTTTTCAGGTAACTAATACCCTGAACTTTAATCACATATACTTTTTGTCCTTTACCCCAATTGCCACTGGAATTCTTAAAGACAGTTATAAAGGATGTACCATTATTGATCGCATCCACTATAGCTTGACGTTCGTATACTTCCCCAGTTCCAACAGTGTCATCATTATCTTTGTGTGCTTTAAGTTGGCTGATGTGAGTATGATCGGCATTATACCGGACTGCTGAAATCAAATAGTCTGCCCATTTAGCCATCGTGTTTCTCCCTTTGAATAGATAATATTCAATTGTGCGTGTGAACTTCATGTCTACCATAAAGGGAAACACTCAAGGGTTGAAGAGTTTTATTTGCACAACTCGCAGTGCACTAACGGAAAGTCTCGGCCATATACGTCTAATTTATTAGACTAATGACGTCTGTATGTAATTACTAATAGTGATGATAGAAATACATCAAATGTTGGACACCACTTCCGAAGCCTAACTTCGTGACATTGCCCGACAGTAATAGCCTACAACTATTCAATGATTCATATTAATAGCTTCGATCAATTTTAGTAAAAATCCTTAGCCATGTAGCGACTTGTCTTTGGCTCGAATGGTCTTGTGCTTTTCCCTATTGAAGTGTCCTGCAAGATGCTCTCAATCCTAGCCAAATCAGTGAATAATTGGTTTAAGTCACTTTCCATAAGCTCCACCATTCTTTTTTGTCCTTAAAATAAGTGTCTAACACTTTGAAAGATAAGGATAAATTGGGGGTTCGATACACACCGTTTCGAACCCATGTCAGGCGGTCAGCAAAGACGAGTTTTAGGACGGTTCTTTTCTGAGTGAAGTCCCCATAAGTCCAGTATTTATGCGGGTTCAGAAGAAAATCCATGGCGGTTCGATACATCCCGTCATAGGTCTTTGTTGGACGGCCTGTTTTTTCCATTTTGTCTTCCAGTAACAGCTTCTGTTGCTCCAGTTCATCGATTCGACTTTCCAGCTTTTGCTGTACGGTGGTTGAGCTGGTTTCAACGATTTTATCGAGCAGTTTCTGGATTTCTTTATCGACGTTCTGGTACTCCTGCTTGATCACCTCTTTTTGCGCGGCGTGTGATTTTTGCTGTTGTTTCCAAAGCTGTTTGAACATTTTTTCCGCAACACCTTTCAGCTCACCCAGTGACAGGGATTTGAGCAGCTTTTCAAATTCTCCTTCCAGCACGTCTTTCCGAATGGATTTGCCCTTGTACTGGCACTTGCGGTTCTGGCACAGGTAATAAGGGTGATACTTGCCGGTTTGACTGCGTGAGGAGGCCGATGTGAGTGAGTTGCCGCATTCGCACGAAATCGCGCCTCTGAGCGGAAACAGCAGGTGCAGGTCTTGTCGGCTGGGGGCATGGGTGCATTTTTTCATGCGTTCCTGAATGTTCAGGAAGTCTTCATAGGACACCATGCCGGTATGCTGACCTTTTCTCAGGCTCACGCCCCAGCCCTTGTGTTCGATCATTCCAGCGTAGAGCGGATTGGTCAGTAGCTTGTTGACGCAATCATTCCCGACTTTGCCGCTCTTGCCTTTGGGGAACAGCGGCGAATGCTCCAGGAAGCGGCGGCACTCTGTTTGCGTTTGAAAACGTCCAGACAAGAAGCCTCGCATCATTTCTTCGATCACAGAGGCCACGGGTTCATCACGGACAAAGGCTTTGGGCTGGCCTCGCTCTTTGTGGTATTTGAACCCAACCGGCGCGATAAAGGCGTAGTAACCAGCTTCCAGCCGCGCCAGTGTCTTTTGTCGGCACTGCCTTGCGTTGGATTCTCGCTCGTACTCCCCCGCTGCTACGGTGATGGATTGCTGAAACCGTCCTTCCGGGGTTTGCTCAAATACAAAGTTGGGGGACATGGGCTGCGCGTCGTACTTGTCCAGTTCACGGATCAAGCCCCAGTAGAAATACACATCCCTTGAGAAGCGTTTGATGTCGTCGAAGACCACCACGTAATTGGTTTTACGGTGAGTGTTAACGGCCATTTAAAGTGACCCACCTCTGGCCATTAATTTTGATCCACCTTCGCGTGGCCTTCTGGCCACTTTAACCCTAACGTTCCCGGTTTTTCTGACCGGGAACTCACTGAAGGACTGGATTGTGATTCATAAAATCAAAGCGCTACACGACAACGGCAATGGCCTGTCCATTCGAGCCATCGCCCGAGAACTCGGGGTTTCCCGCAACACGGTTCGCAAGTACCTCAACATGCATGAAGCGTCGATTGATCAGCAACAACAGAACCCGGAACGCTCAAAATCGCTCGATCAGTACCGCGATTACCTGCAACTCTGGCTACAGCGCTATCCCAACCTCAGTGCCGTCAAGCTCATGCGCCGATTACGCGACCAGGTACCGGATCTGGCGGTATCGGATCGCACCATCCGCCGCTATGTTCAGACGTTAAAACAACAGACGGCCTCTGCTCAGGCTCGCTATTACAAACCGGTTCTGGACGACCTTCCGGGTGTTCAGTGTCAGGTTGATCCTGGTGAGTTACGT
Source organism: Oceanobacter antarcticus (assembly GCF_044962685.1). NCBI lineage: Bacteria > Pseudomonadati > Pseudomonadota > Gammaproteobacteria > Oceanospirillales > Oceanospirillaceae > Oceanobacter > Oceanobacter antarcticus. The sequence goes on along the minus strand of NZ_JBBKTX010000020.1, from coordinate 1,283 downwards.
CAGGTCAAGGTCGGTGAGGCGTTGTGCACCCTGTATTTTGTGGTGTTTGTGTTGTCGTTTTCCCGGCTTATGTACGTCGGCCTGTCCTGGAAGCCACTGGACACACGTCAGTTTATTCAGCTTCACGATGAAGCCTTTCGTTACTTCGGCGGCGTTCCTGAAGAATGCGTCTACGATCAGACCAAACTGGTGGTGCTGGACGAGCAGTATCGCGAGCTGAACCTGAACCCGCTGTTCGCCCGTTATGCCACCACCATTGGCTTGCATATCCACGCCTGTGAGGGATACGACCCGGAGAGCAAGGGCAAGGTCGAAGCCGGGGTCAAATACGTCAAGCAGGATGCGCTCTACGGTGAGGAGTTTGACTCTCGTGACGCCGTGGCCATCCATGTTCAGGAATGGCTGGAGCAGGTCGCCAACTGCCGACGTCATGGCAGTACCGGCGAAGTGCCGAGACAGCGTTTTGAGGTGCAAGAGCAAGCCCGCCTCAAACCCTATCTGCGACCCGACAGCCTCTATCCGGATGCCCCGCAAACCACCCGCAAGGCCGACAAGACCGGGCTGATCTCCTGGGCAGGCAACAAGTACTCGGTGCCGATGGCCTGGCAGAACAACACCGTTGGCGTTGAGGTCGATGACGGCCACCTGATTATCCTTGACCCGGTCAGCGCTGAACGCCTGGCGCGTCATGAACTCTGTCTCGAAAAAGGACAGAAGGTCATCAATAACCATCATTATCGGGATCCCCAACAACGAATACCGGCTCTGGAACAACAACTGATCGAACGATTGGGAGACGACAGCGCCCGCAGCCTGTGTCAGCATCTCCGGCAACGAGAACCCAAAATCTACAAGGATCAACTGGCCGGTATTCTGGAGCAGATCCAGCGCTACCCGGAACTGCCCTTCGACGTGCTCAAGAGCGTGGCCAGTCGGGAGGACATCAGCGCCCGCCGCTTCGGCGAGCATCTGGAAGCCGAACAGCAAGCACAGGAACGAGAACGGCAAGCGGATACGACCGAGCCATCCTGTCCAGCCAGTGGGCCTCTGGACCTGAGCCGCTACGCCGCTGTTGGCCACTCCAGTGGACAGGAGGTGCGCCATGAGTCAGCTTGAACAGACCCTGAAACGCTATCGAACCTTGCGTCTGAATGCCCTGAGTCGGGATCTGGTCAGCCTGATCAGCGAAGCCGAAGCGAGCGAATGGTCGTATCTGAACTTTGCCGAACGCCTCGCCAGCCATGAACTGGAACAGCGCCATGGCAGCCGGGTGCAGCGCAACC